>JAAYWE010000107.1 GCA_012516755.1 Treponema sp. | reverse complement strand
CAAACTCATCACAAAAATGCATTATTCTCAAGAAAACAACTATATGGCAGTTGCTTTTTCTCGGGATGGTATCGACTTCAGCAATCCTCAGCGATGGCCAAAATACAATCCGCCAGCAGATACACATAACTTTGTATTTATGGATCCAAAGACAAATCGGTATGTGCTCGTCACGCGCGTTTGGAAAGATGGCATTAGGATCGCTGCCAAATCCGAGAGCAGCGATTTCTTGACATGGACCGAGCCTGAAGAAATTGCTCGCGGGATAGGCTTCGAAAACCAAGTTTATTCAATGCCAGTTTTTTTCTATGAAGGATTGTATCTTGGACTCGCTTCGATCTATCACGATGGCGACAGATCAGCAGGAAATTTTGACACCGTAGATCTTAGTCTTATGTATACTTACGATCTTCGACACTTTGATTGGATTGAAGCTGGCGCTACTCTTATCGAGAGAGGAAAGGGAAAGTATCCAGATGGTGATTGGGATTGCGGGTGCATATATGCGAGCTCTCCAATCGAGATAGACGACAGGATATGCATTTACTACATGGGCGGAAACGGCCAGCATACCAATTTCAGAGAAACATCCCTTGGAAGAGCATGGATAGACAAGGATAAATTTGCGTATTATGCGGCAAAAGATGGCTCAAAAGAAGCAACTCTCACATTGAGACCGGCAAATTATTATGGCGAACATCTCGAGATACTTGCAGATATAGAAGACGATGGGTGGATAGACTGCGAGTTTATCGATGTAATCAATTCAAGCTACTTCGATGAAGTGGCTAGCGCCAGAGGAAGAAAACAAGTTACGCGCATTACTAAAAGCGGATGGAACAAAATAATTCTTGGCAATATGTCGACATCATATTTAGCTGAAAAACCTTTAAGTCTTTGTCTTAAATTCAGGAATTCGAGAATCTACGCAATAGAAGGTGATCTTGCGATCATCAGACAAGAGAGATTGGAGCGCGGATGAGGAGAAATCGATGAAACTAGAATCAGGCATCTATGCGGCACAACTCGTTCCGTATACATCAGATGGCATTGTGAAAGAAGAATCTCTTTCGGCGATGGTAGAGCGAAACATTACGCTGGGGAAAGTGGATGGCCTTTACATAGGCGGAAGTACGGGAGAGTCTTTTTTGAGCGACACCAATGCCAAGAAAAAGGTTCTCGAAATTGCAGCGGAAACAAATGCTGGCCGGGTTTCGATGATAGCGCAGATAGGATCGATAAATGTCAAGGAAGCAGAAGAGCTGGCACATTTGGCAACAGCCCTTGGATACGATGCTGTATCTGCGGTGACACCATATTATTATAGATTTAATTTTTCGGAGATATGCGATTACTATTTTAGATTAGCCGAAGCGGCTAACCTACCAATGTTAGTCTATTATATACCAGCATTTACAGGTACAAGTTTTGACATCGAACAAGCTCGAAGGCTCTTTGAACATCCATTGATCGCTGGATTCAAATATACATCTGGCGATCTCTATACCATGGAACGACTTATCTCTGCTTTTCCAGACAAGATCGTATTTTCTGGCTACGATGAGCTTTTGCTTTGTGGTAAAGCGCTTGGAGCCTTTGGTGCGATAGGTTCGACATACAACCTGTTCGCACATATAGCCAAAGAAATCTGGAAAAATGTGGATCTTGGTCTTCTTGCTCAAGCGCGCGCTGGCCAAGCCAAACTCAACAGCGCCATCCAAGAGCTTACAAGCCTTGGCCTCTATCAAGCCCTGAAGGAAATAATATCCATATCAGGCATTGACACAGGATGCTGCCTGCCGCCCTTCTCGCCGCTATCACAAGAGCAAAAAGAAAAAGCCGATGCGCTTGGCCGGAAATACGAAGATATGAAATTGATAAGGCTTTGAGCAATAGTTGTATTTTTTCTATATGCTTGGCATGCAGTTGTGCACCGAATTTATTGTGTACAGAAAGTTATTCTTTGCATGAATTCTTCTTGACAACATCTAATTCCCATGAGACAATTCATATATAAGAACATTGTTCTTATATATGAACAATTCTGTAGAGATTTGAATGGCAAAAGTAAATTCTGTTCGAAAAGCACTCGCAATCCTGGATCTTCTTTCGGATGGAAAAAAGCGGAGCCTGTCAGACATCGCGCGCGAGCTATGTCTTGCAAAAAGCACAGTCTCCAACCTGCTTGAAACACTTACTACTGAAAGAATACTTGAGCGAAATCGCGAATCAGGCCTGTATTCGCTTGGCATTAGACTTATTGAACTGGGTTATTGTACACAGACTGGGTACGATCTTGTGCGAATTGCGGCTCCATTTCTGCGCGGTCTCAACCAGGAATTTGATGAAACAGTACACCTTGTTTTGCTCGATCGTGATGAAGTGCTCTATATCGATTGTATCGAATCGCATCGCCGACTTCGAACCTATTCTGTTATTGGTGTTCGCGCGCCGCTCCATTGCACATCTGTTGGCAAGGCTATTCTCGCTTTTTTATCAGATTCCGAAATACGGGGTATTATCTCAAGGAAAGGCTTGCTGTCCTTCACATCCCATACAATAACGACCGAGGAGCGCCTCTGGAACGAAATTACAATTATCCGTGAACATGGTTACGCAATCGATGATATGGAACACGAGGATCATCTGCGCTGCGTAGGAGCCCCCATCTTCAATGTGGAAGGTAAGGTCTTTGCATCGGTCAGCATATCGGGTCCTGCCGAAAGAAATACGCTAAAGCGACTTGAAGCGATGGCTCCAGCCCTTTTGGAGGCAACAACGGAGATATCGCATCGTCTTGGATATCGAAACAAGGATCAAAGCCGCGCAGGCAGCCAAATAATATAATCCGATTTAAGGAGGTTTTTATGGCAGAATATGAAAAAGAACGCTATGGAAAGATATTGATACCTCTGCTTACATCCTTCTGCGAAGATGGCAGAGTAGACTTTGAAAGAACCGCTGCTCTTGCCGAATTCATTATTGATCAAAAGAAAGGTGATAGCCTTGTCCTCGCAGGATCAACGGGCGAATTTTATGCTATGTCGTTTGACGAAAGGGTAAGGTTATTCGAAACAGTCAAAAACAAAGTCGGTGATCGAATCCCCATAATAGCGGGCGTCGGAGCAGCTTCTACAATCGAAACAATTCAGTTGGCAAAAATAGCCGAAAAAATCGGTTTTGAAACGGTTATGATTGTATCTCCATATTATACAAAACCAAATCAAGAGGAGCTATATTGCCATTTCATGAAGGTAGCGACATCGGTATCTCTCAACATACTCCTATACAACATTCCTATCTATACGGGTGTTAATATTGATCCATCTACAATAAGCCGTCTTGCAGAACAGCCAAATATAGTCGGAATCAAAGAGGAAGCTGAGCTGAATCCAAAACAGATCACGGCTTTTTTGAATTGCACACCTGAAAATTTTGTCATCTACAATGGCGATGATACTATGATCCTTGAAGCTTATGCCCAGGGTGGCGAAAAACGCATAGGTGGCGTTGTTTCAGGATCATCTCATATCATAGGACATCTTATAAGATCCATGATCGATAATTTTCTTACAGGGAAAGTCCAAGCAGCAGCAGAAATGCAGCAGAGAATCTATCCATTCCTGAAGAGCATGGGGCAGAATAATAGGATTAATGCCGCTCCCCTCTTGAAAGAAGCGCTTCGACTTTATGGATTCGATGCTGGATATCCTCGAGCACCACTCATATGCGGAACTCCAAATGAGATTGAAAATATCCAATTGGCAATGATGCAACTAGATCTCTTGAGGAAATGAAGAAACCAGACCTAAACATCGCCAATTGGACTGATAAAGGCAATATCTATTGCCGTATAGATAATAGCTAGGCATTTAGCCGTCTTTTGTACGGCTGGAGATAGAGGATGCATATAAGGAGGTATTTTATGAAGAAAACCATTGTTGCAATGATGGTATTGCTCCTACTTGCAAGCTCAACAGCCTTCGCCCAACAAAAACCTATTAAGCTTGTCTTTACTTCAGTCAGTGTGCCAACAGATGCGCATACACAGGCAATGTACGTTTTCGAGGAGGAAGTTGAGAGACTTTCTGGCGGACAAATCCAGGTCGATGTCTACGACTCTGGCAAGCTCTTTACCCAGCAGGCCGAGCAGGATGCTATTCGTAAGGGAACAGTCGATATGGTCTATAGTTCCGCATCGTGGCTTGCAGAATTTGTCCCTTACCTTTCGATGTTTGGCGCAGCCTATACATTCCAAAGCTATGATCAGATGACTAAGACCTTCAATGGTCCAATTGGTAAGAGAATGTTCGATGATGTGGCCAAGAAGACCGGTGTTCGGCCACTCTGTGCTTTTTACCTTGGCACTCGTCAGCTCAACCTCATAGCAAAAGTTGGCCCTGTAACAAAGCCTGAGCAGATGAAAGGTGTGAAGTTGCGTGTTCCGCAGAGTCCTACCTGGATCGCGATGGGCAAAGCTCTTGGAGCAAACCCGACCCCAATGGCCTTTAACGAATTGTATATGGGTCTCAAAACTGGCGCTGTTGATGGCCAGGATAATCCTCTCCCAACAGATAAGAATGCCAAATTCTATGAAGTCACCAAGTATATAGTCCTCACAAATCATCTGGTTGACTCAGTATGGCCTTCTATCAATGAGAAAAAATGGCAAAGCCTGACAAAGCAACAGCAAGAGTGGGTTCTGCAAGCGATTGAAAAAGCACGCCAAGTCTGTGATAAGACAAATCTCGATAACGAAAAGGAAATCCTGGATTTCTTCCGCCAGCAAGGTCTTGTTGTCATAGAAAATCCTGATCGCGATGCATTTGCAGCTTACGCAAAGAATTTCTATCTCACAGAAGGCAAAGATATCTCAAAAGATTGGGACCTCACTCTCTATGATGAAATACAAAAACTGAAATAATACCTAGAGCTTGCCTGCAGCAGAGATCTGCTGCAGGCAGCCTTGATTCAATAAGTATGTCGATATCGTATCGATGCTTTTTGAAAGGGTATTTGAAGGAGGAGGCATTATGCCGGTTTGGCTGAAAAAGACATGCAAATTTCTTGTAGACTGCATTGAGCTCTATATACCTATTCTCAGTTTTAGTACGCTTTTCGTCTCTTTCGTTCTGCAGATATTCGCACGTAAATTTTTCAAGCCGCTTTTATGGCCAGAAGAATTGAGTTTGATTTGCTTTGTATGGACTGCTCTACTGGGTGGTCTTTACTCGAAGAGAATGGGCACTCAGGTCGCATTCACAATGCTCTATGATGCTGCCAAACCAAAGACAAAGCGCATTATGCGCATTGTGGGCAATGCTCTGCTTCTTGTAGCTTTTTTAATCATCCTAGTTCCTTCATGGGATTATGTGCAGTTCATGCAATATAAGAAATCAGATGCACTGGGCATTCCCATGAATATCGCGTATTTCCCATTTGTCGTGTACCTAGTCGATATGATTATCAGGTTGAGCATTGATATCGCAAAAGATTTCGGCACGCTCAGAGGGACTAAATGAACCTCCCACTTATTGTTTTCATATTGTCGTTTGTAGCCGTATTCCTGCTTGGTATTCCCCTTGCGCCAGGCATGATGTTGTCTAGCGCATTTTATTTTCTCCTTTCGAGCAACCCTGCTGCGTCGCTAGATATGGTCGCTATGCAGTTTCTTACCAACTTGAATGCGAGCTTTGTCCTGATTGCGGTACCACTTTTTGTCTTCATGGCCGAGATAATGAACTCAGGCAAAGTAACTGAAATGATCTTCTCATTTTCTAGCGCGCTCGTGGGTAAGCGAAAAGGCGCTCTTGCACACGTCAACATTATCAACTCGATCATTTTCTCTGGAATGACAGGTTCAGCGCTTGCCGATGCCTCAGGTCCAGGCAATATGGAATTACAGGCAATGAAACAACAAGGCTATGATGATGCTTATACCTGTGCCATCACCGCAGCTAGCGCGACCATTGGACCAATTATCCCGCCGAGCATCCCTATGGTTGTATATGCTATGCTCTCCAGTACATCGATAGGATACCTATTCCTGGGAGGGATAATTCCAGGACTACTCGTTGGCATAGCTCTCCTGATCTACAACGCATTTATATCGAATAAAAGGAATTATCCTCAAGGAAAACAATTTCCAGCTAGGCAATTCTGGAAATTTGCTTTGCAAGCTTTGCCTGCACTTTTCACCGTAGTAATTTTGCTGGGAGGAATATATACGGGCGTTGTTACTCCCACAGAAGCAGGGGCTTTGGCAGCCTTCTATGGAATACTCATATCCGTGTCCGTATACCGAGCGCTTGGTTGGAAGGAATTCAAGCAATGCCTTATCAATGCGGTGCGCACCACAGGAACGCTTTCGCTTCTTGTCGGAAGCTCCTTTGCCTTTTCTTATATCGTCAGTATCGAACAAATACCCAATGTTATCGCCACATTCTTACTTGGGTTAACCCAGAATAAATATGTCATGCTCGTAATCCTCAACATCGCCTTGCTTATTCTGGGTTGCTTTCTAGATACCACGCCCATACAACTCATATTCACCCCTATCATAATCCCTATTCTCAGCCAGTTAGGGATAGACCTCGTCCATTTTGGCGTTGTCATGGTGCTAAATCTCATGATTGGACTTTCGACTCCACCATATGGCATGCTACTCTTTACGGTATCGGGACTTACAGGAACTCCGCTAAAGGATATAATCCGAGAAATATTGCCTATGGTTTTGATTATCATTATTGTTTTGTTCTTAATAACCTATATCCCTGATCTTGTACTTTTTATTCCCAAGTTATCAGGGTATAAATGAGGCCACAATGAAACAGACTATTCCCGACGGTGTATATCCAACCCTTATTACGCCCTATGAGGAAGATGGTAGCATCGACTGGAATGCACTTGAGGCGCTCATTGAGTGGCATATTGCACGCGGAGTAGCAGGATTCTTTGCAGTCTGTCAATCGAGCGAGATGTTTCATCTGACGCTGCGTGAACGACTCGAATTGGCAAGAATGTCGATCAAGTTTGCGCAAGGTCGAGTGCCTGTCCTTGTCTCTGGGCATGTAGCCGATACACTCTATGATCAAATCGAAGAAGCCAAGATGATGGCCGATACAGGCGCTGATGCATTGATTCTAGTGACAAATCGCCTGGCAGGCCGCTATGAAAGTGATGATATTCTCAAGAGAAATCTCGAGGCATTCTTGACCGCCTTCCAAAACGACATCCTCCTTGGCTTCTATGAGTGCCCTGCTCCATACAAACGACTTCTAAATGCGGATCTTGTGCAATTCATTGTCAAAACAAGGCGATTTGGTTTCTTGAAAGATACAAGCTGTCGCGTTGGAGATATGCAGGCCAAAATTGAAGCGGCAAAAGGCAGCAACTTCAAGCTTTTCAATGCAAATGCTGCGACTCTGCTCGCATCGCTGCAGAAAGGAGCAGCAGGGTACTCAGGTATTATGACTCACTTCCACTCAGACCTCTATGTATGGATGTGCAAACACTGGAACGACCAGCCAGATGGAGCACTCGAGCTTCAGGATTTTCTGGGTCTGACATCCGTCATCGAATATCAAATATACCCCATCAACGCTATGTATGCACTGCAGCGTGAGGGCTTGCCAATTA
Source organism: Treponema sp. (assembly GCA_012516755.1). Lineage (GTDB taxonomy): Bacteria > Spirochaetota > Spirochaetia > Treponematales > Rectinemataceae > Rectinema. The sequence continues at coordinate 1,996 of JAAYWE010000107.1, read as the reverse complement.
ATCTTGTTTCTCGTCGAGTCGATGCCCAGCAATTCACCGAATCTATGCGCCTCGAAGTCGAGCAGCTTATGGGATTATCACATAGGTTTTCGGAGGCTTATAGAGACTAAAAAACCCTTCGCAATTTCTCGACTCATGCATAATTCATTTCTTATGCTTCTCTTTTTTAGTCGGCTTAACCTCTGTTTTTTGGTTGATTTTCTCTTGCCTTCAGGCCTTCCTTACTGACAGATCGCTATCGAATTCCCTGCAATATATATTTGATCTTTGTCCATTTGATAATCCTTGATCATTCCGCCTTATCAGATACCTTTTGAATGAGCCTGGGTCAAAAAATTGAGCTTCACGTGATGCATAACAAAACCTAGCGACAAGCTCTTAGTTCCGCTGATCCTTTCGATCATTGAGGAGTTTTTCTGTGCGTCCACGGATCCTGATTATGGGATAGATGATGCACTACAGGAATTATTGGTGCACATGGGCCCTGCTGAAGCGGACATACTTTTAAAGCCAGCGCAAAAGGCGCTGAAAGTCAAGGGCATACGCACGACTAGGGCTGTTAAGACACCTCTGCGCCTTCTCATTTCAGTGCACACGTATTTTGACCGGGATAGAGTAAAGCCCACAGCCTTTGCGTTTGATATGATAGCGCACTGTAGGATCGCGCGAGCTGACAGTTCTGCATGACGCTGACAGGGATAGAATTGGGGCAGCGAAAGGAACTGTACAATCCAATAATATTGAATCGTCAATTGAATGAAGCGCTGGGAGAGCTCTTGCGCGTCCACCAGCAGAAAGTCCTATGGTACCCGCACCGCGCAGAATATGGCTGATATGGCTACTGCTATCTAACATCGACTAGATTTTAGTTTTTAGGCAATTCGTGCTTTTGACATAGAGGCTCATCATAAATATCATTCTATTAGATGAGGAGGGAAGCAATAGTGAAGAAAATATTCAGATTCTCTGTCAGAAATGTAATCTTCTTAAATCAGACAAGATTGGCTCGTCCATATAATTTTTTTGCTTTGTATGTTTTACATCATGGGCTTGTTTGGCGGGATCGAATTTGTTGCAGCGCAAATCATTGGAATTGCATAATGTAGATGAGAATCTCTCATATTGAGGCTGAGTTGAAGATAATTAACATTGGAAGGAGGTCATCCGAAAATGTTTTTTAGGCCCTATCAGCAACAAGAAGATCATCTTTATGCGCAATTGAGAGATGATCAAAAATATTCAAAAGCAAAAGATCAGATCGAGTACTTTTGGAGTATTTACGCTCCCTATGCTGATAATCCTTTCATTATCCAGGCTCAAAAACAGAATCAATTTAAGCAAAGATGGTGGGAATTAATTCTGGCTGCTGGCTTAATTAAAAGTGGAACAAGTGTTTGCAAGAAGACTACTCCTGAAGGACCAGATATAATGGTCGATTCTAATCCAACGATTTTTATTGAAGCTATTGCTCCTACAAGAGGAAGCTGCATGAGCAAAGACCAACTGCCCGAACTGGAATTTCGCAAAAACAAACCTATCGTAAAAGATCTACCTAAGAGGCAATTTTTGCTCAGACTTACTTCCGCCTTCAGGGAGAAATTTAAAAAGTATGAGCTTTATCGGAAAAATGGCCTTATAGGGTGCAACGATCCATATATAATTGCAATTTCAAGTTGCGATCTCTCAGACTATGGAGACTTAATGGATTTCCCTGTAAGTGCAGCTTTCTCTATTGTTGCCGGAGCGGGAGATTTAGTCCTTTCAGAAAACGGAAACTTTGTCCAATATCAGCCAACTATCTCGAAATCAAATTTGTCCTCTGTCGAAGCCAATTCATTTCTTAATCTCCAATACTCTGGAGTTTCTGGAGTTATATACTCTTCTTCTAATGTACTTAACTGCCCAAATTGCCCACAGGAAAATTTCATTCTTTTTAGAAATCCGAATGCGCAAAACAAGATACCAGACGGTATCTTTAAGATCGAAACATGGGACT
>JAAYWE010000106.1 GCA_012516755.1 Treponema sp. | reverse complement strand
ATCCAACAGAGGATGAGCGAATCTGATATAAAAGGGCTCATGATCGTGCTTGTGGATGAAGAGAAAACTGTGTGGAGCGAAGGTTTTGGGGTTTCCGATATCGGCACAAACAAGAACGTGGATGCGGATACGATGTTCGAAATTGGTTCTGTCTCCAAGACTTTTAGCGGTCTTATGGTCATGCAGCTCTATGAACAAGGCAAACTCGACATTGATAAGCCTCTCGTTACCTATATTCCGGAATTCAAGCTCATGCCGCCTGTGGGCAATTTTCCTCGCGTCGATAGGCCGATAACGGTGCGAGACGTACTCACGCACCACTCAGGAATTCCTGGTGATTTAATGAATGGCGCTTTCGGTATCAAATACGATAAGAGCTTCCTCGACACCTTGCTCGCATGGCTTGCAAATGACTCGGCGACCTATCCGCCAGGGTATCGATGGGCATATTCGAACACCGCCGTGGCACTCCTGGAGCGCGTTATAGAAAACGCCTCTGGCAGGCCGTTCGCGGAATACTCGCAGGATTTTCTTGATTCCTTGGGGATGGCTCCTGCATCCTATTTCAGAGATAATCCCGACCTTCTAAATCGACTTTCAAGAGCCTATATTGGAGACGTTGATATTGGGATGTTGCAGCTCAATGTTCCTTCCTCTGGCTCTATCGCAGCAAGTGCAAACCAAATGGGGCACTACCTTCGAATGCTGCTAAACGAAGGGACGCTGGACGGCAGAGTTATTGTTCAACCAGAGACCTTTAGGGCGATGATACAAGTCCAAAATGCCGATAATGCACTCGATTTGACGCGTAAAATGGGGCTTTCTTTCGTGCTCGATGATGCTGATCTTGCATGGGCGGGTCCGCTGCTATGGCACAATGGGGAAACGACAGCATTCACATCGCACATGGAAGCGTTGAGGAACCACGACATTGCTGTTTTCGTTAGTGTCAATACAAAGGACGAAAATAATGTTGCTGGAGACATCGCACATGCGGCGTTAGAGAGTGCGCTCGCCATAAAGCGTGGGCTCGCTCGGCCTGCGCAGCACGTCTCAGACGTTTCACTCAAGTCAATTTCACTTCCGCTTGCGTTTCTGGAAAATTTCTCTGGCAGTTACGCGGGAGACGATTTAGGTCAGGTTCAGATTTTGCGACCATCGAACGGGGGCCTTTCTTGGGACCAGCTCGAAATTGGATCAGCAGGCCAAATTGAGCGGAATAATCAAGGCACACTAACACTCTGGTCGGATGGGTTCTTTCGAACATCGGCGGGTGCAGATATCGCTTTTGAGTTTAGAGAAATCGGCGGCAGGTTCTTGATGATAGGCCATACGGGAGGTACTCAGAAGATATTTGGCGATCGTTTTGCTGCGCGTCCTTTGTCCGAAGCGTGGAACGCCCGTGTCGGAGAATGGATTTCTGTTGACAAACCCCTTATCGAAGCAGGCCAGCGCTTTGGCGCAGTACCCGAGGTGCAACTCACGATTGTGGACGGCGTCCTGGTGATGGAACGTTCAGGGCAGCTTCTGGTTGTTGAGCCTGTAAGCGATGAGGTCGGTTATATACGCGGATTGGGGCGGATTGGGGGGAGCGCACTTCGCTTTCAAAACCGCGATGGGGAACAAGAACTACGTTTCATGATGGATGTGTTTCGTTTTGGTGCTAAATAAAATAGATGTGGTGAGTAGATGCTTGTGATAAAGCTTCGTAAAAGAGGATAAAAAGCTAAGAAGCGACACGGTGAGTTTATGAATAAGCTCAGCGAGGAGAAGAACATGATGTTTGAAAGAACAGTCTCTGGATATCGTACGCAGCTGAGGATTTTGGTTGTCCTTATGCTATTCGCGCTAGTCGTGGCATCTGCGTTTGGTGTTTCGTTCAGTAATCTACAAATCGAAGCCATCGCGCAGGAGGGATCTGCGGCGGTTCAATCGATAATGGAAAAAAAACATGCAACTGCTGTTACCGTGATACTTGCAGATGCGAACGGCATTATCTGGCAAGGGGCATACGGAGAAATGGAACACAGTAAAGGTATTCCGCCGACAAAAGACACGCTTTTCGGAATCTGCTCAGTCTCAAAGACCTTTACGGCTGTGGCTGTGATGAAACTTGTGGATCGTGGAATGGTGTCTTTGGACGAGCCTGTAGTGACCTACATTCCAGATTTCAAAATGGAGGATCCTCGTTACCGCGATATCACCGTCCGCATGTTGCTCAATCATAGCTCAGGCCTCCCTGGGCAATCGATTCTCGGGGGAATGACGCTCTCCAAACCCTATCCCGATTATGCTGAAGGCGTGATTCGCGCCCAATGGTCGCAGCACCTCAAATTTGAACCGGGGACCAATGCTGTCTACACAAATGATGGTTTTTCGATTCTTGAAGTGCTCGTCAAGCGCGTAAGCGGGCTGAGATTTGTCGATTTTGTGCAACGCGAAATTTTTGATGTCCTCGGTATGAATTCATCGCGCTTTCTTGTTTCGCAGCTTCCAGAGAATTCTTACGCAGTTCCGAATCCGGCGGATGATTTTTCTACTGATGCGTATCTCAATATGTATGGCACCGGAGGTATTTTCTCTTCTGCCGCTGACATGGCCAAATTTGCCACATCTTTTTTAACCCCGGGACGCCTGCTTTCCGCAGAATCTATCAAGGAAATGGGAGAGGATCAGACAAAGAATCTGTTTTATCCTATTGGGCGGGATGACGGATTTCGCTATGGCCTTGGGTGGGACTCGTACAGCCAGCCAGGCATGGCTGCGGTAGGCATCGATGCATGGCAGAAAGGCGGAGACTTGGGTTTTTATGGGGCAACGCTTGTGGTGCTCCCTAAGGAAGGCCTTACTGCCACGGTCCTTGGCGCGAGCAATTTCTCGTCTTCAGATGCGGGAGCTATTGCGGAAAGAGTGCTTCTTAAGGCTCTTGTAGAAGAAGGAAGGCTTAAAGCAATGCCCAAGCCATCGCCTTTGAGGGCCGCAAAGGCAGCACTGCCTGATTTTAGAGAGCGCGCGATGATCGCGGGATACTACGCCGGAATGCCCTAT
>JAAYWE010000105.1 GCA_012516755.1 Treponema sp. | reverse complement strand
CCCGGACCGAGCCCACAGAAGCGACCAACGGCGCCACCCGTCTAATCAACACAGAAAAGGCAGTGGCTATTATCGGAACCATGTGCTCTGGGCCTTACCTTGCTGCAGCGGAGATCTGCCAGGCATCCGGGGTACCTATCATTGGCCCTACCACCACCAACCCCTTGTGCACTCAGGTGGGGGATTACTGTTTCCGAGCTTGCTTCACCGACAACGACCAAGGTCCATTAGCTGCCAGCATCGCACAGAAGAGATATAAGGCCAAGACGGCAGCGGTGGTTATCGATATGGCTCAAGCCTACTGCGTCGGCCTTGGGCAGTTCTTCATGGATGCGTTTAAGGCTTTAGGTGGCAAGATTGTAGCAGAGCTCTACTGCCGTTCGGGAGATGTCGACTACACGGCCCAGCTCACCGAGATCCAGAGGAAAAACCCTGATATCATCTACACGCCTAACTACTATACTGAGGTAGCGATGATGGCCCGCCAAGCACGAGACCTGGGCATGATGCAACCCATCCTCGGCGCTGATGGTCTCTATGCTCCTGAATTGATCAAGATCGGTGGGGATGCCGTAGAGGGCTTGAATTTCCTCACGTTTTGGAGTGCAGAAGTTACACCGAATGAGGCCAGCAAGAAGTTCGTCAAAGAATTCCGGGCCAAATTTGGCATGGATCCTGATGCCTTTGGTGCCCTGACCGTCGACTGTTATATGATGATCGTGGACGCCATCAAGAGGGCTGGCTCAGCTAATCCTGCAGCCATAAAGCAAGCTCTCAAGACCTCTGACCTCGATGTGATAACCGGGCATGTAATCATGACCCCTAAAAATGACCCAAAGAAGGACTTCGCCTTTCTAACGGTCAAAGAAGGCAAGTTCTCCTTGGTGGAGACGATCCCCGTAGAACAAGCCTGGGAAATCAGAGCCCTAATAGGTAAATAATATTTCCTGAGGTGGGCCAAAGTTGACTACTTGGCTCACCCCCTATTCCTGGGAGGCACAGTGGTGTTCTACGTACAGCAACTGTTCAATGGAATCACACTGGGAAGCCTGTATGCCCTTATTGCTATCGGTTATACCATGGTGTACGGGATCCTCAGGTTAATTAACTTTGCTCATGGCGATATCTTTATGTGGGCAGGTTATTGGGTATTCTTTAGCTTTTTTTTGTTTCACCTGCCCTGGTGGATCGGGGCTATCCTCGCGGTGGTTCTTACCGCTGGGATGGGGATGGCGATCGAGCGATTCGCCTACCGGCCTCTTAGGGAGGCTCCCCGAATCTCCCTCCTCATCACCGCAATTGGGGCATCGTTCCTCCTGGAAAACCTGATCATTGTACTTCCATGGGCGGGCGGACGACAAAAGTCATTCCCCAGGCCGGAATTCATGAGCCAAATTTTCTCTTTGGGCACATTGCGTATTCAAGCCCTCACAGTTTGGATCCCCCTGATCGGCTTAGCCTGTCTGATTGGGCTCCTCTTCCTCATCTATCACACAAAGATTGGCCGTGCGATGAGGGCTATCGCTACCGACATTGAGGCAACGGAGATCATGGGGGCGGACATCAACAAAATTATCTCTTACACCTTCCTTGTGGGATCGGCCTTGGCCGCGGTGGGGGGCATCCTTTGGGGGTGCCGATATCCCAGATTGCAATGGGATTTAGGAATCACTCCCGGCTGGCGAGCGTTCACCGCTGCTGTGGTGGGCGGGATCGGCAATGTAACCGGAGCCATGATCGGAGGTTTCGCCCTTGGACTTTTTGAAATCCTACTCGTGGCTTTTATTCCTAACCTTTCTGGATATCGCGATGCTTTCATCTTCGGTATCCTGATCATATTCCTCTTGGTACGGCCCACAGGGATTCTGGGCAAGCCGCTTAAGGAGAAGGTATGAAGCGCTACCGAAATTTGGTGCTGACCCTAATTGCTATTGCCCTGGTGGGAGTTTTCGTCTGGTGGGGAGACAAACCGAACAATCTTGATCCCTTAATATGGCGGATCCTAAACCTTGGCGCCATCTACGCCATCGCTGCAGTGGGATATACCGTGATAAATGGGATTGCCGGTCAGTTCTCCTTGGGCCCACACGGGTTCATGCTGCTAGGCGGGTACATGGTTGCATTGTTGATGCTTCCGTTGAAACAAAAAGCAGTGGTATGGCTATTCAAAGGAAAAGAGCTCATCTGGCCATTCTCCAGCTTCACTTTGCCTTCTTGGGGGTTCATCCTAGCCCTGCTTGCTGGCGGAGTATTGGCGGCTCTGGCTGCGCTTATCGTTGGCATCCCAGCCCTCAAAGCCCTTAGAGGAGATTATCTTGCCATCGCCACCTTCGGTTTTGGCGAAATCCTGTTTGTTCTTGCCTGTAACCTCATACCCTTGACCAACGGTCCTATGGGGATCAAGGGCATCCCCCACATTACTAATCTGGCATGGTCATTTGGGGCGCTGGTTGTGGTGACATACGCAGCCTTGCGTATCAAAAATTCTAGCTACGGGAGAGCGCTACGCGCCATTCGAGAGGACGAAATTGCCGCCGAGTCTATGGGGATCAATGTATTTCGCCTCAAGATGTTGGCATTCATCTTTTCTGCCTTCTGTGCCGGAGTGGCGGGAGGATTGATGGGCACCCTCATCGGAACTGTGACTCCTGACACATTTAAGTTCTTCATGACCTTTTACCTACTCATTATCATTGTGCTTGGTGGGTTGGGGAGCATTACCGGGGCGGTGGTGACTGGGTTTATCTTCGCCGGGCTATTTGAGGCGTTGCGGGTCTTGGATACCGCCACGGTCGAGGGTATGCGCATGGTGTTCTTTGCCATCCTCCTGATTGGGCTCATGCTCTTCTTCCGGCGGGGGCTGTTTGGCGAAGCGGAATTCTCCTGGGATTGGTTGTTCCGAGGTTCTAGCAAGCTAGGGAGGAAATAATGGAAAAAGGCAAGCCGATCCTCAATCTTGATCATCTCAGTATGCGGTTTGGTGGCCTGTTAGCGGTAAACGACTTTTCCCTGACCATAACTTCCGGGGAGCTACTTGGGCTCATTGGTCCAAACGGTGCCGGCAAAACCACCATATTCAACATGATCACTGGCTATTACCCACCTACCCAAGGCCAGGTGATCTTCGAGGGCCAAGACATAACCGGTTTTCCCCCGGCCAAGGTCACCTTGCTTGGCATTGCCAGAACCTTTCAGAACATTCGTATGTGTAAGAACATGTCAGCGCTGGATAACGTGCTTATATCATTCCATCCTCATTTGCGCTCCTCAGTGTTCGGGGTCATATTTCCATTCTTTGGTTACAACCGTGAGGAGCAAAAAATGCGCCAGGAAGGAATGGACCTCCTTGCCCGGGTGGGGCTAACACAATGGGCGAATGAGCGGGCTGGGTCTCTCCCCTATGGTCTACAGCGACAAGTGGAGATCGCCCGGGCACTGGCCACACATCCCAAATTGCTCCTCTTGGATGAGCCGGCAGCGGGAATGAATCCCAAAGAAGCCGGAGGGCTTATGGAATTCATCTGCCAGATTCAGGAGGAATTTAATCTCACTGTCTTTCTCATCGAGCATGTGATGCAAGTGGTGATGGGAATCTGCCCTCGCATACGAGTTATTGACTTCGGGGTCTCCATTGCCGAAGGATGCCCAGACGAGATAAAGGCCAACAAAAAGGTAATTGAGGCTTACCTTGGGGAGGAGGAGCTAAGTGCTGGAAATACGTGACCTTTCCGTTTATTACGGCGGGATTCACGCCCTACAGGGCATTTCACTGGACGTGCCTGATGGGGTAGTGGTGACCATGCTTGGGGCCAATGGTGCTGGCAAGACCAGCACCCTGCGAACGATCCTTGGCCTCGTGCATCCGAAGGAGGGCACAATAAAGTTCAATGGGACCTCACTCCTTGGCAAGCGCCCGTACCAGATCGTGAAGATGGGGGTAGCCATGGCCCCGGAAGGACGACGGATTTTCCCTGATCTCTCAGTGTGGGAGAACCTGCTCATGGGGGCCTACTCCCGAACTGATGCGGAGGGGATTAAGAAAGATTTGGAATGGGTGTTAGGGCTTTTCCCCCGACTCGCTGAACGAAAGAGCCAAGCTGGAGGGACTTTATCTGGCGGCGAGCAACAGATGCTTGCAGTGGCGCGGGCTGTCATGGCCCACCCCAAACTTCTCCTCTTGGATGAGCCCTCTCTAGGCCTGGCTCCGGTCCTGATCACAGAACTCTACCGAGCATTTGCGAAGATCCACAAGGAAGGTCGGACCATCCTGCTCGTGGAGCAGAATGCTCGGGCAGCCCTTTCTCTTGCCAATTATGGCTATGTGCTCGAGACAGGGAGGATCGTGGCCCAGGGCTCCCGGGAGGAGCTCCTCTGTTCAGATCTGGTAAAACGCGCATACTTGGGCATCGCCTAGTATACTATCCCAGAAATACGCTCGCATAAACGAGTGATTTTCTCAAAACCGACTCTGATCCTGCAAAGTGACGAGCAAACTTTCCCTGTTCTATCTCAAAAGGCCATATAGTTGGCGATAGGTTTATTTTGATTGCAAAAATGCGATAACTTCATTGCGAATCGATCTATCATCTTGCTCTGCATGCCAATTCCACGCGTCGCGCGCTACCTGTATCGTGTCTTATCCTTAGTTATCCTGATCATCCTGTCTGAATGTGCGCCGTGGGCTTGGGTTTAGGCTTGGGTTCATGCTCGGACTCCCACTTGTGCCGGCAATTTGCCCTATATCTGGGCTTGCATCCTTGCGTATCCCTTCATATCCACTTGAGCTTTCGAACACTCCAGGATTTCGAAGTACATCACGAGGTTTGGAGCCCTGTGCGGGGCCAACAATACCCTTTTCTTCCATCATTTCAACGAGCCTAGCCGCACGATTAAAGCCGATCTTTAGCCGTCGCTGAATATAACTAACTGAAGCTTTACCCTGCTGAAGAACAATCTCGAGTGCTTTTTCGAAAAGTGGATCGGAACCCTCTTCATCAAAGAGAGTGGGTTCTTCGGATTCCTCTTCATCGACGAAAATTTCTTCGTCGATATATTCTGGCTCCCCAAGAGTCTTAACGTGAGCAACAACTCGCTCGACTTCTTCTTCGGAGACGAATGCGCCTTGCATTCGAACAGGAAATGGATCCTGGGCGCCTGAGAAGAGCATATCGCCCCTACCAAGGAGTTTTTCTGCCCCAACCATATCGATGATAGTGCGGCTATCGAATTTGCTTGCGACCATGAAGGCGATGCGTGATGGGATATTGGCTTTTATGAGACCAGTTATGACATCGATACTGGGTCTCTGAGTAGCTAGTACAAGGTGGATTCCAACAGCGCGAGACATGGCAGCAAGACGAGCAAGCGTGGCTTCGAGCTCTTTGCCCGTTGTCTGCATCAAGTCAGCAAACTCGTCGATGATTACTACGATGTAGGGCACTTTGTCCTGGGCCAGATTGCGCTCACGAATTCGGCGGTTATAAGAGCGGATGTCTCGTACACCCAGGTTGTCAAGCAGAGAATAGCGCCGTTCCATCTCGCAAATGCAGTACTGCAGAGCCTGAAAGGCTTTTTTTGCTTCCGTGACAACTGGTGTCAAGAGATGTGGAATATCGTTGTAAAGCTTTAGTTCGACGATTTTTGGATCGATGAGCATAAGCCTTACTTCTTCAGGCGTGCGTTTATATAGAATTGATAAGATAATCGAGTTTACACAGACAGATTTGCCCGAGCCAGTGGCGCCCGCGATCAAAATATGAGGCATCTGGGTAAGGTCGATAAGCTGAACCTCTCCGGCTATATCCTTGCCCAGTGCGACCGGTATTTCCATTTTGCTCTGGCGGAATTTCTCGCTCTCGATGAGCTCCCGGAGAGAGACTATTGCACGCCGCTCGTTGGGCACCTCGATTCCTACAGCATGCTTGCCTGGAATAGGCGCGACGATACGTACGCTTGAGGCTGCAAGTCTCAAGGCAATATTGTCGCTCAAATTGGTAATCTTGGAAATCTTGACGCCATGCGCTGGGAGAATCTCGAACATTGTAATAACAGGTCCTTTGCGAATGCCTGTCACTTCGGCTTCTATTCCAAACTCGGCGAGAGTCTCTTTGAGCACACTAGCACTTGCACGTGTCTTTTCGTCGATGATCCAGTACTGCCCATCGGGATAGTTATTGAGAAGTCCATCGATTGGTACTTGATATGGTTTCGCTGCCTTACGCTCTAGTATTCGCTCCACGATAGCGCGCTTGTGTTCCTCCTCGGATTGCGCAGGACGAGCTGGAGGGACGGAGGTAAAAGAAATGCCTCCTGTGTCGAAACCAGCAATAGGACCTAAGGAGCGTGATCCTAAAGATAATCCTGTGGATCCAATAGCGGATCCCGTGGGGACAGAGGTTGCGCCTAAGTCTTTCTGCGCCATTTCAGAGCCTGCCCTACTTGTGCCCGAAGCATAGAATCCTCCAAGCTTTTCGGATTTTAGAGGGTCTGGCGGTGGCACATCAGGAATATTGAGCGAGATATCTTTTTCTGCCAGCGCCCTTGCGCGCGCGAGGCGCGCTTCTTCTTTGCGCTTGCGTCGCTCTTCTCTTTTTAGCGAATTATCCTTGATAAAAGTCGCCAGTCTTTGCCCAAAGCTCTGCTCTTCTCCGTTTTTCTTCTTGTCGGCGCGTGTTTTGATAAATCCATTAGCTCTAAGCCATTCCGAGAGCTTAATGTAGCCAGCAATGACAATCATCAGGCTTGCCGCCAGTAAGAACCCTAGAGCTGCATATAGCGAAGACAATCCTACTTTTGCCATCGACGGATGATGTTCAAAAAAAGAACCGGGATTCGCAGACAGACGAGCGAATCCGGTTGTCACTACAAATGGCAATGCCGAAGTGCCTAATAGATAGGTCATTCGTGGGCAGAAGCTTGGCACATATACAAGGATCGCAGCCCAAGCTAACCATAATGGCAGATAGTAGGCTGCCCAAGAAAATATGTTGAGCAATGTTTGCCCCGGTAAGACCAAAGGCCTCCAAATTGTCGGAAAATAGGACCATAGAAGCATAGAAATAAACAGGAAAAGCGCTACAATGAAAAATATGAGCGCTATTATTCCTCGAGTGCTCCTAAGAGCAGAACTTCTTGCAGAAGCTTTTATCGAGGTTGATGAACCACGGCGTGCAGCAGGTTTCTTGGCCACGACAACCGAGGCTTTTGGGTGAGTCTTCTTTTTTGCTTCCATGGGCAGATAAATCCTTAATTATTATCGGCATTTTGGAATGTGCCAGTTACGAATATTTCGATGCCTTGCTCCATTGCCGCGCAATATAATAATTCATTATACTATAGCCCTGCCTAGAGCATGACCGTCCTTATGTATCGATTGTACGCGATTCGTGCTCAAAGGAAGCGCATTCTAAATGCGATGAAAGTATTTTGACTATTTTAAAAGGACCTGTAATGGAAATCAGAAAAGATCGCGTCGTTACTATTGACTATTCTCTCAGCGACGATATCGGCAAGATCATAGACTCATCTGAGGGAAGCGAACCCCTTGTGTATCTTCATGGCAATGATAACATTATTCCAGGCCTGGAACGGGAACTCGAAGGAAAGATTCCAGGTGAGAGTATTACCTGCAGTATTCTTCCAGCCGATGCCTATGGAGACCGCAACGAATCTCTAGTATTCAAGGTCAATAAGAAGGATTTTGGCGATAATGTCGAGGTAGACGCTGGTATGCAATTCGAGGCACATGGTGAGGATGGCACATTAATCGTAACGGTCGTAAACGTGAATGGAGAAGAAGTTACACTTGATGCCAATCACCCCCTAGCCGGCGAGACTCTTCACTTCGATGTGAAAGTCATCGATGTTCGTGAAGCAACGCCGGAGGAACTGGAGCATGGCCATGCACACGGAGAAGACGAGGACGAATGCGGAGATGATTGCTGCTGCGAGGACGGTTTCTGCGATTAGTCTGAGTTTAGGCCTTCTCTATTCTTCAATAATTGATCAGCATTCATGAAATCAACCTCAAGAGTGCATGTTCGATTTCTGGATATCCTTATCTTTGTACTAGCTATATTGCTAGTTGTTGGAACAGCTATCCTCGTGCTCGATCGGCAGAGTGGGGCACGCTATGTCGAAATAACAGGAGAAAAGGGCGAATGGATAGCCCCTCTCGATAAAGAAGCAGACTATGAAATAACAGGCCCTTTGGGCATGACTCATGTACACATTCATAACGGAAAGGCAAGCATTACCGAATCACCTTGCAGCAACAAGCTCTGTGTACTGGCTGGCTCTATTTCTGAGCCAAATCAATGGATAGCCTGTCTCCCTAACAAGGTATTCGTGCGTATAATAAGCAATGGCAACAGCAAGGATGTCGGAGGTGTGGATGCGAGCACGTACTAGCTCAGAAGAGCCCCCTGTCCTGGATGCACCAGCTTTCCTGGAAGAGCCTGCTGCCCTAAAAGCGCCTCCTGTTCTGGAAGCGCTAGCTGTCCTGGAAGCGCCTCCTGACTTCTCTTTAAAACAGGCGCCTTCCATAGGACAGACATCCCTGGGCCATGAAAATCAAGCTGAACTAACGGCCTTGCTTGCTGCCTTCTGCTTTTTCTTGTCCACTATAGAATATATGTTGCCAAAACCCCTGCCTTTTATGCGGATCGGTATCGCAAACTTGCCAATTTTGCTAGCGGTCGACATTCTGCCCTTAAAGTGGTTTATCGTATTGGCCGCAGTAAAAGTAGTTGGTATGTCTATCGTGTCTGGAACTCTCTTTTCGTATGTGGCGCTTTTTAGCTTATGCGGAACCATGATAGCTGCTGTTGCAATGCGAGCTACTAGAAAGCTTGGCAAAGGAGCAATTTCGCTGATAGGAGTCTCTATTTCAGGAGCCATGGCTTCGAATGCCATTCAAATGCTGATGGCACGATATGTTATATTTGGAGAAGCAGCCTGGCTTATTGCGCCTATTTTTCTAGCGACAGGGCTTGCAACTGGCACTCTAATGGGTTTATTTGCGGAATTCTTTGCCGAGAATTCGCATTGGTATGCCAGCGCAAGGGGGATTGGCAATGCCCGATCCGTCAATAATCAGAACAATAATGAGGTCGGTGAAAGGCCCACAGGCTCAGAATTGGCTATAGAAGATAGCAATTCGGAAACAGAAGATAAGAATTCCAGTACAAAAGCAATAGATAATTCAAGCAAGACGGCTGAGAATAAAGCATCTCTACGAAAGAACACTCGAAATCAAGAGCGTATAGCTCGCCGGAAGCGCTATGAAGAATATATGGAGCCCTGGGTTGCAGCAGTTCTCGGCGCCGCAATTGCGATATTTTTTTTGCTCCAGAAAGGAATTGTCGTAAAGCTAATATTTCTCATCCTGTTTATCTTCTGGACATGGATTAGTGGGAAGCGCTTTTCTTTGATTTCGACTTTTGCAGTAATTGCGGGGATCGTCCTAGCCAATCTGCTCATTCCCTCTGGACGTGTGCTTTTCAAAATCGGCCCCTTCGTAATAACGGAATTCGCCCTTGTAGATGGATTCTCCAAGGCGCTCACCTTTGAAGGATTAATGTACCTATCCAAAGCTGCCATTATGTCAGGACTGCGTTTCCCCGGAAGATTTGGCGCTATTATTGCCCAGGCATTCCAATACTACGATAGTATTATTGAACACAGCGGTAAGATTCACGCAAAAACGATGGTTCGGGATATCGATGAACTGCTTCAAACCATGAGCAGCGGTATTGATCGAAGGACTCAAGATTAGGAATTCTGCCTTTGGCTTTTCTTTGGCTTCTATCGTCGCAAGGCAATTTTATCAAACCCTAGACGCATACAAGATTGCCACCGCTCCGCTTTGCCTTATACAACGCATCATCTGCCTTGCTGATGAGCATTTCTATCTCTTCAAGACGCGCTATTTGACCAGCTGCAATACCAACACTGATATGGAGAGGTTGTTCAATTTCCTCGAGAATAGGCATTGCAACAACCGAAAGCCTAAGCTTTTCCGCTATTCTCTTAGCCTCTTCTAGACTCGCTTGGGGCAGGAAGACAATAAATTCATCTCCCCCGAATCGACCTATTATCGCATCTGACTCTGACTCTAACTTAGCTGCAAGAACCTTAGCACAAGAGCGCAAAACCTTGTCGCCTATCGCATGGCCATACGCATCGTTGACCTCTTTGAATGAATCGATGTCGATCATGATAATACTGACTTCAGTATCTTTGGTTATGCTCGCTACGATGCCAGGCTTAATTGCTTCATAGAAATATCGACGATTGAAGAGCCCTGTAAGATCATCCCGCGTCGCGTAGTATTGAAGACTTTCCAGCATGCGATGCCGTTCTGTCGTATCCTCGAAGAAAATTGCATAGACGATGCTATCCTTACGATCATCATTCAGCAGCGATATCTTTGCAAGAATCCATTCTGGTCCACCAACAGACGAGGCATTCAATTCTATTTCCTGTTCCTCATGATGTATCATAGCCTCGATGAGAGAAGGAAATATCGCAAAAACATCTAGAGCCTTCTCTCCTATGACATCAGAATTCAAAAATGGCAACATCTCCTTTGTTCTCTGGTTCATATCGACAATGCGCCCATTTTCATCGACGATGACACAGCTTTCTCTCATGGACATAAAAACTCGCCCTTGTTTTACAGGGGCGAACGCAAACATATCGACGCGCAAAAGCATAAAAGTCGTAAATATACTCACTAAGGTGAATGAAAAAGGATTGATATCATAGGGTACCGGAATTGCCGAAAAAATATAGAGCAAAAATACAGCAAGAGGAATACAAAGTACAATTATCATCAAGGAAAGCTGAGTTCTCAGAGTTCCCTTTGCTTTGCTCAATGAGTTCATAAATAATATCATAGAGCCAATTATCGACAACTCTTGGATAATAGATCCCAATATATAGACAGGACCTTTCTCGAAATGAATAACCCACAGGTTACCATAAGCCTGAAGTTGAACATTCCGATATACGAGGCCATGGCGTGTCGTGGTCCACTGAAGAATCATTTCGGCGAACGCAATTATGCTCAGTGCAATCAATATGGGTTTATTATATGGAGAATCATAATCGAGAAATTTCAAGACGAAGTTGATCAACAGAGCTGGAAGAAAAGTTGTCGCAATATATTCAAGATGTGTAAAGAACAGCACTTGATCGAGCTCGACACTCATGAGTTCAAAGGCGGTGAAGAATACATACCACGCAATGGTAAAATTGACGATTGCAAATTCTTTAGAACCTCGAAATTTTTTTCGAGACAAGCATAGCCATCCATCGAAAAGCACGATGAATGAGCTTAGGATCCAGATAAGGCTAATTATATTTACGTGCAATTTAGTTATTTTAGCACAAAATTAACGAGTTTGTCAGGAACCGTGATTATTTTGGATACTTCCTTTCCTTCTAGCCAGTTTGGGATTTTTTCGGCGTGACGTGCCATTTCGATGAGT
>JAAYWE010000104.1:0-5000 GCA_012516755.1 Treponema sp. | reverse complement strand
TGATATCCGTTTTTTCTCCTTATATTACCCGTAGAGACATGGATCTCGTTCTTAGCAGAATGGTGGAGGATGCTGTAAGCGAAGATGTATTTAACAGGCGCTTTGAAAATGCCGTAAAAGAGCAGTTTAATCTTGAATATGTGATATCAATGAGAAGCCCTTATAACGCTCTCCAAAAGGCACTTCAAGTTTTTGGTCTGGAAAGAGGTGCAAAGATAGCTATTTCCGCGCTTGCACCAGCATGGCAAAAGGATGCCTTAGAGGACAGTGGATTCACACCGGTAATTCTGGATATCGATCAAGAAACATTTCATCCAAAACCGGAAAGCATTTCCCTGGCCAACCCATCGGCGATTATTCTGTTCGATGCTCTTGGAAAGTCCCCTTCTGAAGCTCTGTTAGAAAGAATCGATATACCTATTATAGAGGACATTTCGCAGACTTTGGGTATGATCAAAGTGTCAGATGAAAAACATCTATATGGGCACTTTCTGATCTGGAGTCTAGAGTCAGATTCTGCAATTGCAACTGGAGGAGGGGCTCTTCTTTGTGCGAGCGGCAAGAGAGACGCTCAAATACTTCGATTGCTGGATGAATCTATGCCAAGAGAGCTAAAGATGACCGACTATAATGCGGCACTTGGCATATCTCAGATGAAAAGCTATCCTAAGATGATAGAGCGAAGAAAGACAATCTACCGGAGATTGATAGGGCAACTTTTGCGGACTCGGCATTCATATTTGCAGCAAGAGGACTCTGAGTCCTGTCCCTTATATGCCTTTCCGATATTTCCTGAAACAAGCGTTAAAGAGATTATAGACTATGCGATGAAGCATGGTGTAGAAAGCAAGCATGCATTTGCTTCTTGCATATCCCAGAGATTATATGAGAGCGAGCCCGAACAAGAAGCGGTATTCCCAATCGCACGGTCGGTAGCATTGCGCTGTATTTTATTTCCTATGCATCATAAACTCACAAACCAGCAAGTAGAACAGATAGGCAAGGTAATTGCCACACTACCATAGGAGATTCTTATGTCGGAGAGCAAATCTACACTAATTTTCGCAAATTTGAACAAAGATGATGCAGGTCATGCAGCACAAATTGTGCAAGCTGAGCTGGAACAGAATGGCTGGCATACAGAAATCCTGGCATTTCGAGGCTCAATATCGGAATACCCTGATTTTGATCGCTATAGCCTTATCGTTAGTCTTGGTGGCGATGGCACTCTTCTATATGCTGCTAGATTTGCCGGTCCTCGTGGCATACCCATACTTCCAATAAACTTAGGAACTTTAGGATTTATAGCCGCTAACAGGATGGAAACCTGGGCTGTTACTTTCGAACATTGGCAGAAAGGAGCTCTAGATCCATCAAGGCGCTTGATGCTGCAATCTTATGCGTACAGAGGAAAGAAGATTTTGCACAAAGGAATCGCGCTCAATGATATAGTCGTATCCTCTGAGAGTGGCGCTAGAATGATACGCATGTGTCTGTCAATAAATAGAGAATGCTTTGGTTATTACAGAGCCGATGGTCTCATCGTCTCCACACCTACCGGGTCCACTGCCTATAATTTGGCAGCGGGCGGGCCAGCCTTACATCCGGAGATCAGTGCCCTTATAATAAACCCAATCTGCCCATTTACGTTGGCATCCAGGCCTTTAGTTATACCCGCTTCTAATTGCATAGATATTGAAATCGATGAGACCAAGAAAGCAGGAGCTCTTCTGATCTCGGATGGTCATATAGTGGCAAATCTCGAGAAGGGCGATGTGATCCGGATTCGAAAATATGAGAAGAATGCATTCTTAATTGTTCCTTCAGGCAATGCCTTTTTCTCTGCCCTAAGGACAAAACTGGGTTGGTCGGGAGACAACGATGCTTGAGCAGCTTTCGGTGCGTAATTTCGCCATTATTGAGAGCATAGATATAGATTTATCTGCCGGAATGACGGTGTTCTCAGGAGAAACCGGAACAGGCAAATCATTGATCGTCGATGCTCTAGGATTTTTGCTTGGCGCACGAGTCGACAATTCAATAATCCGCGAAGGAGCCACAGAATGCTCCGTATCAGGGCTTTTCTCTGCTTCGAGCAATGCTCAGGTCGGGCTCTGGCTTAGAGAAAAAGGCATCGAATGGCAGATCAATGAAGGAATTTTGCTGCGTCGAATTCTCAAACAGAATGGCAGAACACTGGCATGGATTCAAGATCGACAGGTTTCCAGGAATGAGCTCCTGGAATTCACTCAGTACCTTGTAGATATACATGGTCAGCATGAACATCAAAGACTTATTGATTCGTCTACTCATCTGGACATGTTGGATGCATATGCTAACCTAGAGGATGAATTGCAATCGTATCAAGTGCTGTATTCGGAATGGAGAGAAGCGACTCGTCAACTGCAGGAAGTACTGGAACAAAAAGCAAAGCGCTCGCAAGAAGCTGATTATCTCGATTTTGTAATTAGAGACATTGCATCGATAAAGCCCAAACCCAATGAAGACAATGAGCTTTTGACTGAGGAAAAGGTACTCTCCGAGCACGAGAAGCTATTTGGAGCAGTATCTGAGGCATCAGTGCTTTTGGATAGCGGGGAAGGTGGCGATGTGCTCCATACCCTAAAAAGGATTCGAGCAAGTATCGAAACTGCGCGCTCAGTCGACATTCGGTTAGGATCTTTCTCTGAAAGGCTTTCTGCAGCCTACTATGAGCTGGAAGACATATCAGAATCTTTGAATAAGTACAAGGCTGGCCTTCGATTTGATCCCGATCGTCTGGAAAAAATCGAAAGGAGACTATCCGATTTTCAACGCTTAAAGCACAAATATGGGCCAAAGCTTGATGATGTTTTGCAGACATACGACAGGGCAAAGATACGACTCGAAGCGCTTGAACATGCTGAGGAGAATGCTGAAGAACTGGAAAAGAAAGAAAAATCGCTCGAGAAAGAAGTGTTGAATAGAGCGTATCAGCTGTCTGAAAAGCGAATGATGGCAGCGGTTTCAATGTCATCTTCGATAAGAGAGATAGTTAAAGATCTAGGAATGCCAGAAGCGCAGGTAAACCTTCGTCTGAAGAGAATTGTGGACGAGAGAGGAGGAAATAGGGCAACGCTTCGCGGCATAGATGAAGCGGAATTCTTCATTGCTCCAAACCCTGGAGAACCGGAACTTCCCTTGTCTAGAATCGCTTCAGGAGGAGAGTTGTCGAGATTCGCTCTTGCAATCAAGGCTGTATTAGCTTCTCATGATGAAGTAGAGACCCTAGTGTTCGATGAAATCGATTCAGGTATAGGAGGCCAAGTTGGTGTTGCCGTTGGCGAATACCTGAGGCAATTGAGCCAATATCGCCAGGTTCTATGCGTTACACATCTTGCGACCATCGCGGTGCGAGCTGATCACCAAGGCAAAGTCGATAAATTTGTATCAAAAGGCAGAACAGGTGCCTCCATACGCTTTCTTTCTGGAGAAGACCGGGAAACCGAGATTGCACGGATGCTATCCGGATTTTCAGAAAGCGAAGCCTCCAGAATTCATGCTGCTGAACTTTTGAGAAAAGCCATTTCACATAATTGAATAGTTTAAAAAGAGAACATGCGAGCCTATTTCCATAGATTATAGGTTTCAGGAACTTCTCAATTCCTAGCCTCGACAGGCAAGCTCATGAAGAGCATCATGAGGCAAAAGCTCACCGACAGTCGAACTTATATATGAATCTTCGCTGTTGCCGAAGATTACCGGAGCTGAGGAGTGCATGAACTCTGATATCACCTGTCGGCACGCTCCACAAGGGCTGACAGGGTAATCTGCATCCGGCGTTGCTATGACTAGTGCTTTAAATCGCTTCTTGCCAGAAGCGATAGCCGCGGCGATCGCATTGCGCTCGGCGCAAATTGTCAATCCATAGCTGCGGTTTTCAACATTGACGCCGGTAATGATGCTATCATCGTCGCAGAGCAATGCCGCACCAACCCTAAACTTAGAATAAGGGGCATAACTCTGTTCACAGGCTTTGAGAGCATGCTTGAATAGATAAGTATATTCCGTTGTCATGTCAGTTAAGATCCTTTTCCAATAATATATCCGAAAATGAACAGAATTGAAATGCGCCATGCGGTATTGACTCAAAGACTTCAGTCATGCACCATAAAATACAATGAGAAGGCGATTTTATGGCCTTATTATTGGTATAGCTGCGATTATCTTTACGCTCTTTTCAATAAGAAGCACTTTGCCGGAGAGAGAGATCACATCAAGCGTTTTTTTGACATTTGCTGAGGCTCTGGATGTGTCAAGAATTCCTAAAGCAAGAAGCGATCAGATCGTGCCCTTTATTGCAGAATCCTTCTTAGGTTATGCCGATCCATTAGAAGAGCTGCTCTATGTCCATCCTTTCAAGGGAAGAGCAGCAATAGATAGACTCGGTTGGATCACATATGATCGGCTTGCTACCGATTTGAAATTATATGACCTGAATGGTGGTGGGCAGCAATTTCAAGCATATGCTTATCCATGGTTTAAGGCCTCATGGAGAGTATTGCTTCGAGCCGATCAGATGGGCATAGCGGTAATGGACAAGACAGGATTGATTAGGTGGGAGAAGGAATTTCCGACGCCGATAACGGCGATCGATGCATCTTCTCTGTTCCTCGCCGTTGGAACACTTGACGGATCGATCAGCGTATTCGATCCAAATGGATGGGCTATCCTTTCAATGCAAAATAGTCTTCAAGAATTTCAGACAATCTATGGTCTAGCCCTATCTGCGGACAGCAACTATCTCATTATCGTAAGAGGTATCTCACCCAAGAAAATTGAAACCTACAGGTTTACAGACAATTCCTTTGCAAAGGTATCCGAGTCTTCGTTGATGGTAAATACGACTTTCCAGGCAACCATAGCAATAGCCCGGGACAATTCACACGCAATAATGAGCTTTGGTGATATGATAATATATTATAATATAAAGAATAAATATTATAGAATTCTTGAAGCAG
>JAAYWE010000103.1 GCA_012516755.1 Treponema sp. | reverse complement strand
TCAGCTGGAGCGCCTTGCTTTATAGTACCAAATCCAGGAGAAGTCGGATCGAAGTCCTGCGAGAAATATCGCTCTATGAGAAGATTTCCTCTATGCAATGCCTTTAGAAAGTCACCAGGCCACCATGGGCCTTGGCTTTCGCGATGCCGGAAAACCGCGAATTTGAATTCCTCGAGCATATCCGCGCCCATGCCGTCGGTTCCAAGCACGACATTCTTGAATGTAGGTAGCAGAGCGTTATAGCCGACTGCATTGTTCATGTTGGAACGAGCATTGTGGGCAAGAAATACATCTCTGACATTCATTATCTCGATTTCGGAAGGCGTGAGCCATACGCCATGGCCGACAATGCCGCGAGAGTTGAGGGCTCCTACAGCCTCAAGGCGCTCGACAGGATCCTTACCAAAGCGATATCTGGCATCAACAGCATCGAACTTGTCTTCTGCTAAATGGATATGAATACCTCGGCCAGTCTCCTGTACCGCTTCAGCAAGCGCTTCTAAAGTCTCGTTGCTTAGTGTAAAGCTCGCATGGGCGCCGATGGCGGCATCGACAAGAGGCTTTTGCCCAGATGCGCGGATGTCATCCACCTCCTTGGCGAATCTGATATTTTCCGCGATTCCAGCCCTCGCCTCGTCTGTTCCATTACGGTCAGTTGTTTCGTAGCACAATATCCCGCGCAAACCCGTATCTTCATAGGCTTTTCGTATAATTGAAAGACTATCAGCAATGCATTCAGGTCCGGCATGATGATCCACAAGGCTTGTAACACCTGCTTTGAGCGCGTCGGAACAACCTGCAAGCGCGCTGGCGCGCAAGATTTCCGGGTCGATTGCCCGATCGAGTCGCCACCACAGATTTTTGAGAAGCTGTGCAAAATCCTTGGATGGCGCAATATCTACGAGCATTCCACGCGAAAGCGCGGAGTATAGATGAGTATGTCCGCATACGAGTCCTGGGGAAAGAAATCCCCCTTCTCCCGCTATTTTAGCTTTGGGGTACTTTGTTTGCAGAGAGCCCCCAATCTCTGCAATAGTCCCCCCATGTGCATTCTCTTCTGGCTCAAATACCGCAACGTCCATCGGCTCGGAAACCGAAGGCGGATCCAGTTCCATGATTCTTACATTGCGAAATAAGATCATTCATGTACCTCCACGAGATATCGATGCTCCGACCAAATAACACGGGCTAAGGCAAGGATTGCGCGATGTACCGATAGAGAAATAACGCCATTCCAGGCGGAAAATGGTAGTTCGGCAATAGCGTCTCCGACTTTTGCCCGGAAAACTAGCGACGGTCTTTTCACGTTTCCAAAAAAGGCAAAACCTGCATTGTTTGAAACACGGAGATCATCTAAGGTATCGAAAAGAGTCGGCTTATGCTTATATGGCTCACCTTTCCATAGACAAAAGCGTGCGCAGTTACCACATTCATTGCAGAGGCGGTCGATATGCAGGATCTGTGCGGGTTGATCGAATAATCGTCCGGTTTCGATGATTATGTTTGCCCGGTTGGGACAGACTTCGACACATCTCAGGCAAGCTGAATCGCAAGCTAGGCAACGTTCCGCTTCTATCTCTGCAAATGAAGGGTCATCGGGAGATAGAGGCTCTATCATCTTACCACGATTTGAACGAGAACCACTGTCCCATAAAGGAGCTCTATAGTCATTCTTGGCTACTTCTATTTCTCTCTTCTTGAGAATGGCATAGGCTGCCGCTCTACCATCCGCTTCCGAGGCAATGATCGAAGAAGGCCCCCTACGAGCATCGCCGCAAATATAGATTCCGGGAATCGAAGATTCCATTGTCTCTTCGTCTACTATTGGAAGACCATTTTTCGATACTTCGACTCCAAGATTTGAAAAGAGTGTGGGATCAGGAGCTTCTCCCACCGCGGTAATAATGAGGTCGCAAGGAAGCAAAAATGTTTCATCAGTTGGAACCGGACTAGGGCGTCCAGACTCATCTTTCTCTCCTGGTTTCATGCGGCGCAACCTTACCATACCTGGTTCCAGTGCTTCAGGGAGCGTCAATTCGAGAAGAATGGATTCTTGATTGTTTTCTTCAAAAGATGAATTTCGGAGAAATGAGAGATCCTGAGAAGAAAATGAAGCCCAATCATCGCAACCAACTGTGAGTGCAGTCGCTTCGGCGATTGCATTTGCAAGCTCTTCTTTATCTGCAGGCATCTCCTTTCTGCTGCGTCGATAAGACCAGTAGACATGTTCTATACCAGGGATTCTTGATGCCAACCGAACTGAGTCGCATGCAGTGTTGCCTCCTCCCACAACGAGCACAGTTTTCACTCCACTAAAATGTTCAAGCCCCTTTTCCATATAGGAGCGGAGAAAATCGAGTGCATGCATGACTTTTACGCCATCTCCATCCAGCACCAAATTGCGAGCATGGTATGCTCCATGAGCAATGACGATGGAATCGAATTCATCTCTTTTGAGCGCTTCGCAAGCCTCTATTGTAGAAATCTCAGTGCCGAATCGAAACTCTACACTAAGTTTTTCCAGTTTATCGATATCGGATGCAATATCTTCTCGAGAAATTCTGAAAGAAGGGATGACTGTGGAAGGTACACCGCCGGCAATAGGCAGCTTTTCAAAGATTACGGCTTTCTGCCCATGTTGGGCTAGATACCAGGCACAAGTGAGACCCGCAGGCCCCGCCCCGATTATCGCCGTATTTCCAATAGTTTTTCTTGGCCACGCAGGTCGCACTTCATTTTCGGATTCTGGGACTGCCGCTCGGACCGTTGACAATTTCATATCGCGGATTCGCACCGCGCCCTCATAATCAACGCGGGAGCAATGCTCTTGGCAAATATGATCGCACAGAATTCCAGTAATTGTGGGGAATGGATTATCCGATGTCACAATAGAAAGACCTCTGTTTGCATTGCCGGCTCCTGTAGCGGCGACATAAGCAGGTACCTTTTGTCCAACAGGGCATGCTTCGATGCAAGGCGCCGCAAAACAATCAAAAAGCGGCAGAGGACCTTCAATGGAAGCTGTGCCTTCTTTCCAATCCTTTCGGTAGTAAGGTTTTGAAAAGACTCCTTCGGCGAGTGTATCTAGAGCTGTCAAATCCGGTTTTTCAGGCGCAGAAGGTAGGCTTGAAAGAACGTCTTTCACCATGTGCCCCAAGCGCTGATAACCGCCCGGCTTCAACAAATCGGTTGCAATTGTCAGTGGGCCCATTCCTGCTCTGATTAGATCAGCCGCATTGAAGGCTGAGACACCACCGCAATAAGAAAATCGCGCTCCAAAATCAGGCAAAGCATGAGCGAGTTTTGCCGCAAGGTTGATGGTGATCGGGAAAAGAGCCCGGCCTGAGAGATATCGCTCAAAACCAGGCAGATAATCTCCATTATTGATATTGGCAAGAGTATTGGAGAGCTTGATGCCAAATCTCCTTCCTTTATTGAACGCAACTTCGCTAAGCGTATGTATGAGTGATATCGCCATATCGAATTGCAGATCATGCTCAAAACTCTCGCTCTTTAGGACAATATCCTTCCATCCAAGCCTATCAAGAATTGTTCGCGTATCTTCATAGCCTAGAAGGGTTGGGTTCAGCTTTATATAGGTGTCGAAGCCCTTTTCCTCAATGAGATAGCGCCCTATGCGCTCAATTTCCTCAGGAGGGCAGCCATGCATGGTCGAGAGTGTCACAGAATGTACAGGCCGTACTGGCATATGCTCTGCTATAGAACGGGCTTTCTCGAGCGCCTGAGATCCAAAAGCCTGCATAAAGAGTGGAGATTCGACGAAAGATTTGAGCTCTTCTAGCGCGCGTTCCCAATAAGAGCCCGTTTCAGGCCTGCGCATACCCTCGATAAAAGCCTCCATTTTTGCGCTCTTGAGGCCTTCCAGGGTATAACCCACAGACATATTGAATAAAAAATCGCTTGGTTTATGCGACCATATTCTTGCAAAAAGATTGATAACCAGCCAGGCATTTATATATTCAATACGTGCTTCTTCCAGAGAGAGCTCAGTGGACCATTCGACATTGTATCCCTCGTCGAGCGCATCGATACAGGGTTTGTCGATGTCGAGATGATCGTTCTCCTGCACTGTTTTTAGTTCGAACACTCTCGCTCCCGAAAGATATGCAGCGATGAGGTTGGGAGCAATCTGTGTATGAGGCCCAGCTGCTGGTCCTAGCGGAATGCTTATAGTGGAGGCCATTATTGGCATGCCTGCACTCTCTGCTTCCTGCTCGAACAGATCCAGCCAGGTCGATTCAGGAATTTCGAATATGCTGCGTTTTGTTGTATATTCACCCGCAATGCGCTCAAATAGGGCGGGCAACGCTGTAGTTTTCATTATCTTGCTCATCGATACCCCCAAGTAAGAAATGTGCCATAACCAGGTTTGGCAAGAATCATGCCTTCTTCATTAGAAAATACAAAATCTTTAGGGGCCTTTAGTGCTGCCGCAAGTCTAACCGAAGCATATACGCAAGAACCTCGAACCCATGTGCCTTCGATTCGTCCGGAGAGCACCATCCCGGCAAAAGGAGTTATTGCATTCTTACTCATCATTGCCGAAGGATCGATCCGCCTTGTATGATATGGATCGACAAGTACAATATCGGCGTCTTTGCCGGGAGCAAGCGATCCTTTCCCTTGCCATAGTCCATACCTTCTTGCTGCGCCTCCGCTTGTTACTTCCAGGAAGCGATCGAGTGAGAGTCTCTTAGCAAACAAGCCCTCAGATAGAATATATGGAAATAATGTGCCGGTGCCAGGAATCCCGCCATACGCCATAAGCGGGTCATCTGTGAATTTTTCGTAATCTGGCGCTCCTGCATGATCAGATGTGACAAAGTTGATTTTTCCATTGGCGAGAAGGTGCCATAGAATTGCTTTTTGTTCCGGGCTTTTCACCGGTGGAGCCGTCTTGAGAGCAGCTCCAAAGCGAGCAAAGTCCGTCTCATCGAATGCCAGGTAATGAGCACAGGTTTCACATGTGGCACCGCGCCCCACAGCCGCAATTGCTGCTTTAGCAGTGCCGACATGTACAATATGAACATATTTCGCATATTGTCCCGCTAATTTTAGGGCATTCATCACAGCGGCTATTTCGGAATCCATGGGACGAGAAGCATAGTAGTCTATCCATTGGGGTTTTTGTGTACCGCGTAACGCTTGCCTTTCTTTGGTAGCTTCCGAGATTACATAAGGATCCTCTGCATGCAAAAGAAGAGGCCGCCCTTCTTTTCCGCAAGCCTGCGCGGCGGCGACG
>JAAYWE010000102.1 GCA_012516755.1 Treponema sp. | reverse complement strand
TTTGGAAAGACCTCTGAGTTGCTCTCGCTAATTCCTATAGAAAAAGCCATCTTTGTTACAAGCGAGACTCTTTATGGACAGGCATTGGAAATGCTGTCTAGCTCAAGTTTAGATGCAAAAGAAGGGCTCTGTTGGATCAAAGTCCCCGATGGCGAAGCCTGCAAGAATTTTTCGGTTTTAGAGACTGTCTGTCGCCAAATGATAGATTTAGATGCTAATCCAGATACAGTGCTTGTTGCCATTGGGGGTGGTTCTCTAAGCGATCTGGTTGGGCTTGCGGCTCATCTATGGATGCGAGGAATTGATATCGCGCTTGTTCCGACCACCTTGCTTGCAATGATCGATGCATCTATCGGAGGGAAAAATGCCATCGATATAGGTCCTACAAAGAATCTTATTGGCAGCTTTCATATTCCTAGACTGATTCTTTGTGATGTCGGCTGGCTGGAAACCCTGCCTTCAAGAGACTTGTTATCGGGCATGGCAGAGGCTATTAAGCATGCTGTCATCGATAGTGAAGAGCATTTCCGCTTTCTAGAAGGAATTGCGAATTCGGAAGAATCGCTCACCGAAATAAATGCCGAGCTTTGGGAGGAGCTCGTTCAGCGATCTCAGCAGGTCAAGATCCGGTATGTAGATGCCGATCCCTATGATAGCTATCTTAGGCATGCTTTGAATTATGGCCATACTTTTGGGCACGCAATTGAGCTTATTACAGAGATTCCTCATGGATTTGCGGTGGCAACGGGGATTGGTATGGCAAACGATCTTGCGGTATCTCGCGGCGCTCTGGATCCGGATATCGCTGCCCGTATAAATTCGCTTTTGCATAGTATTGGTCTGCCGGCGAATGTTGCGGAAGTTTCTGCGATTGCTGGCTGTAATATTCGTCCTGCGGCAATATACGATCTTATACGGGCTGACAAAAAAAGGCGGGGAGAGAGCATCGATCTCGCACTGCTACGAAATATTGGCGATATCCGAATCGAGCCTGTTGCACTACAATATATAGCGGAATTCTTGGGAGCTTAGGCATTTCTGGAGTTAATAAGGGGAATCATGAACACGATAGGCAAAATATTCTGTATTTCTCTCTATGGTGAGTCTCATGGTAAAGCCGTTGGAGTTGTAATCGATGGCTGCCCAGCCGGTATTTCGCTAACCGAAGAGGATTTTGCAGAAGATTTGAATCGAAGGAAGGCAGGGGCGGAAGGAACAACGACAAGGACGGAATCGGATAAGCCGATTCTTCTATCGGGAGTCTTTGACGGTCATACAAATGGCGCGCCTATTCATATCGCATTCCGAAATGAGAATATCCGATCCTCAGACTATGAGCAATTTATAGATATTCCGCGACCAGGTCATGCTGATTTCAGCGCAATGATGAAATTCCAGGGATGGCAAGATCCAAGAGGATCTGGGCATTTCTCAGGGCGTGTATCCATTGGCCTTGTCGCCGCGGCCGTTGTCGCAAAGAAAATCCTCAACAGCTTTTCCGATATTGTTTTTCGGACAAGGTTGCTCGAAGCCGGTGGGTCTAGAGATATAGACAAAGCGGTTTATCAAGCAAAAGAATCTGGAGATTCGATAGGCGCTCTTGTGGAGATTAGAGTATCTGGAGTACCGGCCGGATGGGGAGAGCCTTTTTTCGATACTGCCGAGAGCATAATCAGCCATTATATTTTTGCAGTGCCGGCCGTACGTGGCGTGGAATTTGGCGATGGATTTGCTGCTGCAAAAATGCGCGGCTCCCAGCACAATGATCCATTCATAGACTTGCATGGAAGAACAGCACGCAATGGAGCGGGCGGTATCAATGGCGGTATTACCAATGGAAATGATATTTTGTTAAGAGTTGCGGTAAAACCAGCATCATCCATTGCCTCTACGCAGAACACGCTTGATTTTTCTCGCGATGAGATGGTTAATCTTGAAATTCATGGACGGCATGATGCCTGCATCGCTCTTCGAGGCGCGGTAGTCTTGGAAGCAGCCACGGCCTGTGCTCTGGCCGATCTCGCTCTTGTGGCACGCGCAGAAGCTCCGTTTATATCCAATATCCCATGGAGGAAATCATGAATCTCGATGATATTCGAAGTGACATCGATCGCATAGATGCCAAAATACTCTCGCTCCTAAATGAGCGAATGGAAAAATCACTTATTGCGAGGCACTTCAAGGCAGTAGCCCTGGATCCGGTGCGCGAGCAGATTGTCCTTGAAAAGGTTCGCCGCTCGAGTCAATGCCTCTTGGATCCGCATTTCTCGGTTCATCTCTATGAGCAGATAATATCGGAATGTCGACACCTCCAGGATGCCGGCCTTAAGACCGTAGCGTTTCAAGGCGAACACGGAGCGTATTCGGAAGTTGCCCTGCGATTGCTTATGCCAACAGCGGCGACCATTCCGTGTTGTGAATTCTCGGATGTCTTCGATGGTGTCGAGAAGGGTATCTACGACTATGGCATCGTTCCTGTTGAGAATACGCTTGGAGGCATTGTAGGGCCGGTAAATTCGATTCTTATATATACACGCTTAAAAATTGTTGCAGCTATCGACTTGCCAATTCGACACTGTCTGCTCACAATTCCCGGAGCCGATCATCGTGAATTGAGAATAGCTCGATCTCATACGCAAGCTTTAACACAATGCCGCAATTTTTTGCTAAGGAACCATCTGGACCCAGAGCCTTTTTTTGATACGGCGGGCGCGGCAAAAGCCCTTGCGGAGGAAAGACCCAAGGGTGTATCCGTTGTGGCAAGCAAATTTGCAGCAGATCTCTATGGCCTGGAAATAATCAAAGAGGATATTCAAGATTCTCCGCATAATCGAACGCGCTTCTTTATTATCGCGACAGAGGAAAACGGGGTTGAGGGCGACAAGTGTTCCGCTGTTTTTACGGCTGGAAACAAGGCCGGTGCTCTATTCTCAGTGCTCGAGGTATTCGCTGAAGAAAATATAAACCTAACGCGAATAGAATCAGTGCCCGATGTGCCGGAAAAATATGCGATATTCATAGACTTTGAGGGTTCACTCTCTTCAGCTCCAGTGCAACGGGCGCTGGAAAAAGTTCCGGAGATTGCCGAAGATTTTAAAATCCTGGGATGCTATCATGAAATGAGGGTAGAATCATGAGAATCGCAATACTCGGCGCGGGCCGAATGGGCGCGTGGCTCACGGAGGAGCTCTGTTGGAATAATGAAGTCATGGTTCATGACAGCGATCTCTTGAAGATGAAGTATTTTATCAAGGTACACCGAGCGCTTGCCATAGAGGAGTTTGCCGATTTCAAGCCCGAGCTCTTTATAAACTGTGTACCTCTTGGCTTGACACTTGATTCCTTTGACGCAGTTCTTCCATATTTGCCTTCTCAATGCATCATTAGCGATATAGCAAGCGTAAAAACAGGCTTTCGAGAATACTACGAAAATTGCAGACATCCTTTTGTTTCGAGCCACCCCATGTTCGGACCAACCCTTGCAAATATCAGAGACCTTCATGAAGAAAGTGCAATCATTATTTCGGAATCAAGCAAGGAGGGCGCGGATTTCTTTCGTCGATTCTATTCAAGCCTAAGAATTTGCATTTTTGAATATAGCTTTGAAGAACATGACAAGACTGTCGCCTATTCGCTTGCTACTCCTTTTGCTTCTACAATGGTATTTGCAGCCTGCATGAAAAAGCAAGATGCGCCTGGAACGAACTTTAAACGACACCTGGCAATTGCAAAGGGCTTGCTATCGGAAGATGATCGTCTTTTGACAGAGATTATGTTCAATCCCTATACCATACGCCAACTGGAGCTTATAAACTCTAAATTAGCTTATCTGACCCATATAATTCGACAGCGAGATTATGATGAAATGAAGAAGTTCCTTGATAAGCTGCGCGCTAATATAGAACAATAGACATGAATCTCTGAATCGCCGCTAACCCTTTGCATGGATCGAATCGATATTTATTGGACTCCTAAGCTCTTTTGGCACTTCAGCCTTAAACTAGCGAAGTGATAATCAAGAAACCACTATAGAAGAAAGATCATCAAAAAAGCCCGGCCAGGACTTGGATACACACTCTGCCCCTTCGATGGATACTTCGCCACTTGCTACAAGAGCTGCGATGGAGGCTGCCATAGCAATACGATGATCTCCATATGATTCAACAGTAGCTCCATGAATAGATCCACCTACTATGTACATCGCATCGTTCTGCAATGTTACATCTACACCTAGCTTCCGAAATGTTTTGCACAATGCTACTGAGCGATTGCTTTCTTTGGATAAAAGCCGCTTTGTCCCTCTGATACAGGACCTGCCCTGAATGGCAGCTGCCATGGCTACGAGGGGAGGAAAAAGGTCCGGACAATTTGTTGCATCGAAATCAAAGGGAGCAAGGGCGCTTGCCCTTACAATACAATCCGAGCCTTTGAATTGCACTTGAGCCCCCGCTTCAGTTAGAACATCCACAATGGCGCGATCAGGCTGTGTTGAGTCTTGATGCAAACCATGGATCTCAAGGCCTTCTTCACTTCCTGCTATTGCAGCGCCCACAGCCAGGAAAGCACCGGCACTCCAATCGCCCTCAATAATCAAATCAGTAGCCTTATAGACCTGATTCCCCGGTATCCAAAAGCCGGCACCATTCGCATTTCTTTTTATTTCGACCCCAAATTCGGCACATATTTCAATAGTGAGATCGAGATATCCCGAGCTTACAAGATTATCTACAATTAGCTCTGAATCACCATCCAAAAGAGGCAAAGCCATAAGAAGGCCGGTAATGAACTGAGAGCTCCCTAGAGCATCGATCCTGCTCTTCAAGGGATGAAGAGGACCTTGGATTCGTATAGGCTGAACTCCGCCTCTCGATATACAAGAGATGCCAAGGCTTTTTAGAGAATCCTCGACCATATTCATAGGTCGACTAGAAAGAGATGCTTCTCCCCTAAGCTCTACCTCTCTGTCCAACAGAGCAACAATGGGAGAGAACATTCTCATGCAAAGCCCTGATTCTCCACATGGCAGGACTAGGGGTAAGCATGGTTGAAATCCATTGTTTTTCAGGCCTGGATAGCATACTTTTTGCGATGTAGTGGCCAATTTGCCTTTGGCATCTTTATGAAACAGGGGCGATCCTTTGATTTCGAGAATCCCTTTTTCTTCCTTAACCTTTGCTCCCAGCTCTTTTGCAATGATAATTGCAGCGCGCGCATCGCTGCATACAGGACTTGCCTCTATATGGCTTATTCCTCGTGCTAGAATGGCACAAGCGATCGCGCGCTGAAGGGCACTCTTCGATGCCGGGGCTTGTATGCTACCGCAAACCTTCCCCGGTTTCGCGACCCTGGTTCCCATAGAATCTATACAAAAACCTCTACAACTACACGAGTCCTTGCGCAATCATAGCATCAGCAACTTTCTTGAATCCGGCAATGTTTGCGCCTACTACATAGTTGCCCTCGAAGCCATATTTTGCAGCGGTTTCAATACAACTCTTATGGATGTTTGTCATTATTTCGTGCAATCGTCGGTCAACTTCCTCGGCGCTCCAGGACATACGCATCGAATTCTGGCTCATTTCAAGCCCGCTTGTCGCTACACCGCCCGCATTTGCCGCTTTGCCGGGGCCAAAAGGAATCTTCTTCTCTATGAAGTACTTCCAAGCTTCTGGCTTACAACCCATATTCGAGACTTCGACAACGACCTTGACACCATTTTCGACTAGCATTCTTGCATCTTCGCCACTCATTTCATTCTGAATAGCACAAGGCATCGCTAGGTCTACCTTCTGCTCCCACGGTTTCTTGCCCTCGTGGAACACGGCGTTGGGGAATTTTCTGACATAGCTCTCAACCTTGTTGCGGTCTATTATGAGCATCTCGTTGAGATAGTTCCACTTTTCTTTTGTCCCTACTCCATCCGGATCATAGATATAGCCATCCGGCCCGGAAATGGTAACCACCTTAGCGCCGCGCTGGCTAGCTTTCATGCATGCGCCCCATGCAACATTGCCAAACCCAGATATGGCCACCGTCTTGCCTTCCAATGTGTCACCCATGGTCTTGAGCATTTCTTCAGCGAAATATACCGCACCGAAGCCAG
The DNA here is from genome assembly GCA_012516755.1 of Treponema sp. Classification (GTDB taxonomy): domain Bacteria; phylum Spirochaetota; class Spirochaetia; order Treponematales; family Rectinemataceae; genus Rectinema. The sequence goes on along the minus strand of JAAYWE010000102.1, from coordinate 474 downwards.
TGGCTTCCGGCCTGACAAGCGAACCTCCATAAGTCAAGCCCTTGCCTGTAAAGACACCCGTGAACTCATTCGCGATTCTCTTATATTGGCCAAACATGTAGCCAACCTCACGGGCACCTACTCCGATGTCGCCCGCAGGCACATCCGTATCTGCGCCTATATAGCGGAATAGTTCGGTAATGAAGCTCTGGCAGAAGCGCATGATCTCATTGTCGCTCTTGCCATTCGGATCGAAATCCGAACCGCCCTTGCCTCCTCCCATAGGAAGACCGGTGAGCGAATTCTTGAATACCTGCTCAAATCCAAGGAACTTGAGAGTGGAGAGAGTGACTTTGGGGTGGAATCTAATACCACCCTTATAAGGCCCAATGGCGGAGTTGAACTGAACGCGATAGCCTCGGTTGACATGATATTCGCCCTTGTCATCTACCCATGGCACGCGGAATATCACTACTCGCTCGGGTTCGACGATCC
>JAAYWE010000101.1 GCA_012516755.1 Treponema sp. | reverse complement strand
GCGCATCTTGTCGAGCCTTTGGGTGTACGCCTTGCATTTGTAACTGGCTCGATATCGAGCGCAGTTCGGCCTCAACTATTAGAAGCTCTGAAGAGTGGTGATATAGATATCGCTATAGGCACACATGCTCTCTTCTCCGATGATGTTTCTTTCAAGAATCTCGAGCTGATCATCATAGATGAACAACAGCGCTTTGGAGTGCTCCAAAGAATAGCTCTCTACAAGAAAGGCCATGTGCCAGATTTTCTCATGATGACCGCCACCCCCATACCAAGGAGTCTTGCTCTTACCTTTTTTGGTGACATGGAAGTATCTACGATTCGGCACCTACCACCTGGCCGCAAGCCAGTCACCACCCATCTGGCGAACGAATCCCGAAGAGATTCCGTATACGAGTTTACACGCAAAAAACTCAAAGAAGGCCAACAAGCCTATTTCGTATATCCGGTTATCAGTGAATCGGATAGACTTGGCCTTAGAGATGCGGAATCGATGGCAGAACACCTTTCCAAGAAGATCTTTCCTGAGTTCAAGGTTGGAATTTTGCATTCTCGCTTGAACGACGATGCAAAGATGGATGTGATGTCAAGGTTCTCTGAAGGTGAAATATCTGTCTTGGTCGCAACCACTGTCGTCGAAGTCGGAGTCGATGTGCCTAATGCGACGGTAATGGTTGTCGAGCATGCGGAGCGTTTCGGACTGTCGGCTCTGCATCAGTTGAGGGGACGTATTGGAAGAGGTGATCTTCAGGGCTATTGTTTTTTTGTCTATTCAAAAGATATTACGGAAGAAGGGCGAATGAGGTTGAAAGCTCTCTATGAGACCAACGATAGCTTTGCTATTGCGGAAGAGGACTTGAAGATAAGAGGACCGGGAAATATGTTCGGCGCAGAGCAATCAGGAGATCTGCAATTGCGCATTGCTGATATGCGCAGCGATTTTGATCTTCTCAAGAAAGCAAGAAATGATGCTTTTAGAATCATCGAGGATGATCCATCGCTCAACAGCCCCGATAATAGAGTAATTCGCCAAGTTCTAGATCGCGCAAACCCTTATTCTGACAAGTAGAGGTTATTAGCGCTTGCTTTTGAGGGCTTTTGGGCCTCCGCGTTGAAGCACTAGCTCGGAACAGCTCATATAATCGATGACTTTATCTCGCCTTGCACCAGGACCGAGCATCTTGCTGACTTTGTTGAATTTGCGTCTTAGGTATTGAATCGAGGGTATGCTAGTGCTAAAAAGAGCAGCTAGTTCCCAATCGCGATATAGATAGCGTCCATACGCATCCTTGCGATTAAGCGATAGAAATTCTGCAATATTTTCTCTGGTCCATACGATGGTCTTGCCCTTTGAGTAATCATGTTGAGCCATTCGCCTTTTTGTTCGCTCTCTTGTACCAGCCATCTTACGCTTTCGCCAGTATTCGCTTCTATTGCGAGCATGTATAATATCCTCTCTATTAAAGCCTGTTCCCTGCATCCATAACCGAGCTAGTTTAGCTTTCTCTGCAGGAGAAAGTCGCGATTTGAGAGAATTCTCCACATATTCATCGGGTGTTCTAGATTCTAGAATCATGCGCTCAGCTTTTTTCATATTGTAAAATCTAATAAAGAATTGCTAAAAGTCAAATATCCTAAGTTCGCAGAAAGATATATCCCCATCTCTAGATATCTCATGGTCTAAAAACCTGATGGAGTTTGCAAGCCTTATCTACCTAATCTCGCCTAAAGGCTACGGCATGCCAACCTTTTTTCTGATCAGAATGTGGAAGCCTGGAAAAGCCCATAGGTTTTTCTCGGCAGACTCGCTCACAATGTGTGCTAGTTCCAGAAAATATAACTACTCCCCCTCGCTTTAGTGATTTTTGGGTAAGTAACCAGGAAGCACTGGCGATATCATACCTTGGAATATCTTCGAGGAAGAAAACAGCTACATCAATGCTGGCTGGGCTGAGCTTTTTTTCTACCGAAACTTGTCCTTCTTTTTCTTGTAATAGAGCCTCATGTGGCAATGAATTCTCGATGGCTGAAGGCGAAATAATCGGAAGGATTGGATCGAGTATGGAAATAGCTTTAAGAAAACCCTTCTTTTCTAGGTTATGGATCGATGCGGTAAGCGCGAGCACATCATGCGATATCAGTACAATCTCCTCTGTTCCCAAGACTTCTTTTATCCATATAGGTATGATACCTACGCCAGGCTCCACTACAAGCGCCCGACGCACGAGAAGACCTGCGAAGACTCTCTGAGCTAATGAGAGAGTACATAGAGTAACAAAAGATGGCTCATCGAATTCGGGCAAGCCTTGAAAACCATCCCACTCTAGATTTGCTCTAGCAAGCTGTCTTTCTGTATGCGAACGCAAATAGGCTGAAATCCAGCCATTCGATGAGAGCTTACCTACTTGAACTTCTCTTGGGCTTTGCGCAATTGCAACCATATGATTCTTTGTTCTGTTGGTTCTTATTAGAGCGAGACCCGCATTGGCGCACCAAATACAAGCCATATCTGCCAAAGGTGCTATGATGACAAAGGCAAAAGTGCCTCCGGGCTGCAAGAGCTCGGTGCATGCAAAATGAAAATAATTCTCGAGTACATTAACTCCAGCTTTTGCCGGCAGATTTGATACAATTGCATCATAGGGACCTCGCTCATCCGGCTCGCATAGCAAACCCGGTTCGGCAATGAGATCATCCGCTTTTCTCTGCTTTATTTTTATCTTTGCAAACTTTTTCTTCTGGCATAGGACATGCTGCTGTCCATTCAGTCCGAAGAGCTTTACACCAAGACCATTCCGTTCTGCATTTCGCGCAGACAATGCGACTGCTCGGAAATCCCGGTCACGCAATACTACATCCATCTCAGGGCATGAGGCTGCTAGGCTTATGCCAATTACACCCACCCCGCAGCCCGCATCGAGAAGGCGATGAGCATGAATAATTCCTGGCTCATTAGATATTTCTTTTAGAAGAAAGCGGGTTCCTTCATCGATATCAAAAGAAGAAAAAAGCGAGTAAGAGAGTTCGAATTTGAGCTTAGTACCACGGTAAGCGAAGTCTACTCTCTTATTGACTAGCGGATCGAGCTGACAGAATGAATCGAATGAATCATCAGCCTTATTCGTTGACGCGCTCAACGTACTCGTTTGTCTCCGTATTGATAAGGATTTTCTCGCCTTGCTTTATGAAGAGGGGCACCCGCACTACGAGCCCTGTCTCGGTCCTTACAGGTTTTGTTGCCCCAGATACTGTATCGCCGCGCACATAATTCTCGCTCTCTGCTACCGTAAAAACCATTTTATATGGGATCTTGATATCTATGGGCTCGCCTTCCCACATGACGATTGTGTAGGTTTCACCTTCTTTTAGATAAGGAGCACGGTCTTCATGAGCGGTGATTGGCACTTCAAATTGCTCGAATGTCTCGTTGTTCATAAAATGAAAAGATTCATCATCGCTATACTGATATTGACAATCGACAAGATCGACTTGGGCATCTTCTACGGAGTCGGCGGTCTTGATTGTCTGGGTCACCACATATCCATTTTTGAGATTCTTCGCGCGCACGCGAGCAAAAGCGGCTCCCTTCCCCGGATTGACAAACTCTCGTTCTACGACAATATGTGGCACGCCATTGATAATGAGACAAGTTCCGATTCCGATATCACCACCACGAATCATAATGTTTTCCTCGATACAAAAGCATTAAATCAAACTATACTAGCTTGGAATCTTGCTCTATGTAAAGACTAAAGCCTCCTGCGACTGTTTTCATCATAGGACTTTATTATAGCTTATATCTTTATCTACATCATTTCATGGATAACTTTTTCTATTTGTCTCAGCCAAAAAAGGACGAGAAAGGAAAAATCATCACATCTTCGATCGATTTCTTGCCACATAAAACCATCATCAAGCGCTCAAAGCCAAGAGCAACTCCGGAACATGGTGGAAAGTCTTTAAAAATCGAGCTATATGCCTCATCGATAATATGAGGCACTAGCGATTCTCTCTTCTTTTTGCTCTGCGACTGCATATATCGATCGACAGCCTCAGGATCAGCCATTTCGGTAAAGCAATTCGCGATTTCGATGCCTTCTACATATAGCTCCCATCGCTCTTTGTATCTGGTGCCAGGAATATCCGCTGCAAGACATTCGATACGCGAAGGATAAAGGTCTAGAATGAGTGGCTTATCTTTAGGAAGAGAAGGTTCGACTATGCTGAGAAAAAGGATATGGAAGGCGTCTTCCCAGGCGGCAGTTTGAGGTACCAATAATCCACGGCGTCGACAAGCTTCGCGCATGGCCTCATCATCGCCAAGCGCATCCAGATCCGCATGAGCAAACTCAGCCCATGCTTCTTTCATGCTCATCACTCGAAAGGGCGGACGAACTCGAGAAGGAGTTTCTGTGCCAGCAAGGGCTTCAAAAAGCTCCTCCGTAATTTCGATATTGTCTTTGCTGGAAAGGCCCACGCCGTAGTATTCAAGCATAGTAAACTCAGGATTATGAATAGGGGAAACCGATTCCGCATTGCGCCAGGCCTTACAGATTTGAAAGACACTCCTATTTGTATTAGCGATGACTTTCTTCATCCATATTTCCGGCGAAGGAATGAGATATAGAGGCCTATGGCCATAAATGGGATGAATGTACTCTGTAGCAAAAACTTCCAGGCAAGATTCGGGTATCAGATAAGGCGCAAGCGCTGGCGTGTCTAGCTCGAGATAATCCTTCGAAATGAAAAACTCGCGGACAATGCTTATCATACGAGAGCGCAGGTTTATCAGATCTATATTCATATTAGCTACTCTATCCCGCCCTTATCACAATGAGACATGAGCATAGGGCAGACCCAGGTTTAGGATTCGACCTCTTGCTACTACCATGGACTACCATGGCAGACTATTTCTCAGCCTTTCATCTTATGGGCCATTTCAATTAGAATTTACTGCTTGGCTGAATTTTTCTCTATAAGCTTCGATGACCTGAGCAAAATCGGCTTGTTCCTGACCGGAGAGGCCAGATCTAATGGTCTCTGCTACTGAGTTAAGTGCCTCAGCTCGCTTCCCTAGCTCTTCGATCTTTGCGCCTGCCCCCAGATTGCCGCCGTTGAGTTGAGCGACCGCGCTTGAATATGCACTGATAAGATCGTCGTAGGCAGCCTTCCATGTGGCCACATCCTTGATCTCCTCAGGAGCCATATTGGAGACACTTTTGCTATCCTGATTGTCAATGTTGGTCTTTTTGGGAGCACATGCAAAGAATGCAATAGATATGATTGCGAACACTGCAATGATTTTCTTCATTTTACATACTCCTGCACAAAACAGCGGCATTATATATTATTTAACATAATATGTCAATAAAAGACGCCAATGCCATTATTGCGCTGCGCTGCAATAGACTCAGTCACCGCGATAAGAATTATTGGGCTCGAAGATATGCTGCCGGCTATCTTTGCATAAAATTGTCATGCAGCTCGCTTCAATTCCTAAGTTTATGGAACTTCTGGATTACTATCGCCGCATTTCTCTTGAGCGCTCCAGGTGCAATCCATTTTTGATCTAGAGCTGAAGCCTTGAACAAAGCTTGTATTTGCTCCTCGCTGAGATCTGCCAACGACTCAGCATCAAAAAAACCGCCTATTCGACCACGATTTGTATGTGCCTTTTGATCTGGCTCAAAGTATGTACAGGCTTCAAGGCAAAGATCGCATCCATAAAGCTGATCCGCCCAGGACTTTTCTATAAAATCAGGCAGATTCCCATCGATCGATGAATAGTTCTGGATACAGAGATGTCGCGCAAAGCCAGGAAGGGATGAAAAGCTTAAGGCTCTGCTTGGGCAGGATTCGATACAAAGCCTGCAATTGCCACAGACGGCAAAAAATGATGGAGCCACACCTCCAAAAATATCTTTTTTTTCGAGTTTCAACATGTCAAAGTCGAATGGAAGAAGCATCAAACCGATCAGAACAGCGGAAGACCAAGTTGGCGGATTCGTTGTTGTTGGCTTACTGGAGTCGCTTGCTATCAAGTGCTCTTGAAAATCAAGAGCATCAAAGATATCCGAGTTGTTTGTCTTCTTAGCGACAAGAAGGCCGTTTCGTCCAATTGTCCCAAGGCCAGCTGCGAGGGCTAAGGCCTTTTCCGGAAATATCGAATTCACAAATCTCGGCCATCGCTGAGGTGGCTTTGCTTCGAGACCAAGCCTTTCCGCAGAGCCCTCTTTTATAATTGCGCCAAAGGTCGCGGTAGCACAATTGCGGAGCCGATCCAAGATCTCTCTATACCAGTTGCCCCGCGCAAACCTTGCCCCCCTCGCAGCTGGCCGGCCGTCGCGAGCAAGT
>JAAYWE010000013.1 GCA_012516755.1 Treponema sp. | reverse complement strand
GTCATAAAAAATCTCAGTTCATATCATCTCGAAGGTTCTAAAGCCATATTCTCGGGCGAGAATGGTCAGCTCGAAGTAGTGATCTATGCTTCCAATTTGTTTTCGATTTTTTATGTTTTCGATGAGTCAATTATGCCGCCAGAGATGAGCATTCCTCATTCGACATTGCTTTCCCTAAATGATATAGACGATGCTATATCCTGGGATTGTGTCATTGAAAATGGCTTTCAGTATGAGCTAAAGCATGGCTCAACAATAATTTTGATAGACAAGGCGACGAGCAGGGTTGATCTTTATGAAAACAACTTGCTCTTTCACGGAGGCGAGATTGGCCATAAGGACCTGGTGGTTCCGCAGTATCCTCTTCGAGTGCAACTGGGAGATACACCATCCAATGGAAGGCAGGATATATATGGCAAATTCAATTTTCGCCTTGAACAAGAGGATGCCTTTTTTGGTTTAGGAGAAAAGACCGGAAAGCTCAATAAGCGAAATCGACTATTCAAATTGTTCAATAGAGATGCGCTCGGCTACAATGCCGAAACAAGCGATCCGCTCTACAAATCAGTGCCTTTCTTTATTAGGACCAATAGAGTTCTCAATAATATGTGTGGCCTCTATTTCCCAAATCTGCGAGTCGATGAAGTCAATTTTGGAGTCGAAAGCGAATTCTATTACGATGTCGTTCTGTCATCTGGCCCTTTTGGATATTTTCTGATAACAGGCAATCATTATAGAGAAGTCTTAACCTCATACTGCAAAATCTGTGGCCTGCCAGCTCTTCCTCCTTTGTTTTCCTTCGGCTATCTCACTTCAAGCATGGGATATACCGAACCAGATAAGGCCCAGGAAAGGATCCTTGAATTTTTTGCTCGAGTCGAACAAGAAGATATACCCTGCGAAGGCATGTATTTTTCTTCAGGCTATGCAAAAGCCGAAAATGGCGAGCGCTATACTTTTGTATGGAATGAAAAAAAATTCCCCCATGCGGAAGATTTCATTCAGAATCTCAGAAACAGAGGATATCGAATTTGCTGTAATGTAAAGCCAGGCATACTCTTGGATCATCCATGGTATGATGAGCTTGCAAAGGATGGGGTTTTTATACCTGACAATGATGGCTCTCCCCTAAGAAGCTATTATTGGGGCAACAGCGCGTCATTCGTCGATTTTTCCCGAAAAGAAGGTTTTGATTGGTGGGTCAAATCGCTAAAGAAATATATCCTCGAAAAGGGAATTTCGGGAGTGTGGAATGACAATAACGAATTCGAAATCGAGGATAAGTCTCTTCCGATTCAGGCTGTCAAGAATATTTTGCCAATAAAGATGGCGGAAGCATCTTATAGCGCATTAAGGTCCTTATATCCTGGCAAAAGGCCTTGGCTGATTAGTCGCTCCGGATATGCCGGGCTTCAGCGCTATGCTCGCACATGGACCGGAGATAATGTGTCCAGCTATGATACATTCCGCTTCAATATTGCAATGGGGATGAATCTAGGGCTCAGTGGCCTACCATTCTATGGCCATGACATTGGTGGGTTTGTTGGCCCAACGCCGAACGAGGAGCTATTGCTGCGTTGGTGCCAGAGTGCCGTCTTTCAGCCACGCTTTGTTATGCACTCATGGAAACCTGATGGGAGCATAACCGAACCATGGCTATATCCAAACCGGCTTTCGGATATCCGCAATTTTATACGAATGCGATACCGATTTTTGCCATATATCTATGATTTAGCAATTCGCGCAAGTGAAACTGGCATTCCAATGGAAAGCCCTGTTGCGCTTGAGTTTCCAGAGGATATTTCGCTTTCATTAGATAGCCTGGATAGGATGGCCGGGGATGCTATTCTTGTACCAGCCCCGCCTGAACAAGGAAAAGACGAAGTATCGGTGCTGCTTCCTAAGGGGATAAATTGGTTTGATCCGATTCATCAAATTATATATGGGGGCGGAGAGAAATTGAGCTTCGATTATTACCCTCATGACATTCAATACTTCTTCAGATGCGGTACGGTAATCCCCACGTTTCATAAAATAGAAGCAATTGGCAAATCTCTTTTAAATAGTTATGAATTCATTGTTATTCCTCCAGCAGAAAAAAGCGATATCGGCCTACTACCTATTGCTTGTATCCATAGCGAAGACGATGGAGAAAGTGATTTTATTCCTGGAAGCCATTGGCGATGGATGATGGAATATACAGTGGAAGGAGAGAATGATTATTGTCTCCACATAGTGCAGACCGAAGGCGTTGCTGATAAATATGATTCCTCAGTCTTTGGGAAAGAATGGCGATTTTGCGTACCCGATGGTTTTATGCTCTATGACGAGAATGAAATGAAAATGGGTACGAGCCTTGTATTTGATCTTGACAAAGCCCCAGAGCACCTTTCTCTTAGAGTCAAGGGAGCCTATCGCAATAAACATAGATAAGATGATATTCTAGATGAATGGTAACTATTCGCGATGTAGCAGAGCATGCAGGAGTTTCTGTCTCGACGGTGAGCCACGCAATTAGTGGCAAACGTCCTATAAGTCAGGTTACGAGACAGAGAATATTTCAAGCAATTGAGCAACTCGGTTATGAGCCCAATCCTGCCGCACGTGCTCTTCGAACCAAGAGCACGGGGGTTATCGGTTTTTTTGCTTTTGACATTACAGAAGTCTTTGCCGCAAGAATAATTCATGGTGTTGAGAGAATAGTTCGTGAGAAGAATTGTTTTCTGCTTTTTACAAGCGGTGTCGGCTTTAATTATGATTTGGCTCAGGGTATAGATTTCTTACGCAAGCGAAGAGTCGATGGCATCATCATAGCTTATGGTGTGCGTCAGGAAATAAGCCCGAAAACTTTCGATCTTTCCAATATACCTTTGGTGACGATAAACACTTTCGTAGATCTTACTATTCCATCTCTCCATCCAGACGATTTCCAGGGTGGAAAAGAGGCTGCGTTGCATCTGGTTTCTAAGCAAGCACGGCATCCTGCTATGATAGCAGGCCCCGAAAACAGGCTTGCAAGCAAAGAACGCCTTTTGGGTTTTCAAAAAGGTCTGGAAGAATGCGGTATGCCTTTTGATGCATCGGAAATGGTGATGTATGGGGATTTTGGCGCTGAATCCGGTTCTTATTGCTTTGATGCCTTATTGAAAGCCTGTCCCGATCTGGATGCGGTCTTCTGTGCAAACGATTATATGGCAGCTGGAGCAATAAACCGAGCCATAACTTCTGGAATCTCGATTCCCCAGGATATGCATATCATTGGATATGATGATCGTGAATTTGCCGCTTTTTGGCCTATTCCAATAACTACATTTGCGCAGCCCCTCGAATACATGGGAGAACTCGGTGCAACTATGCTTTTTGAACGCATCGATGGGCACAATCCTGAGCCAAGCATGATCAAACTGGCGCCAACCCTCATAGCTCGTCAATCGTCATAGGATTAGATTGCATTGGTGGTGCGAGCCTTATCTTTATCCACGATTTTTTTGCTCGTCCTTTTCATTTAAGAGCAAATGTAGTATTGTTGGGCACTTACATTTAAGTTCTATGCAAGGAATAATGAATGGCCAGTCATGATTCTCGCTTTTTTGATTCTGAGAATAAGAAAGATGTCTTTCCTTTTGCAGACAATGATAATCCATTAGATCTCGTCATAGCTTATATCGGTGGAGGCTCACGGGGATGGGCTTGGACACTAATGAGTGATCTTGCCTTGGAAGGATCGCTTAGAGGAATTGTTCGGCTCTATGATGTTGATAAAAAGGCAGCTGAAACGAATGCGCAAATTGGAAATGCTCTTCGAGAGAGAGATGATGTGCTTGGAAAATGGCGATACGAAATAGCAGAAGATCTCGAGAGCGCCCTGCGCGATGCTGATTTTGTAATCATTTCTATTCTTCCGGGTACCTTTGCAGAAATGGCTTCAGATGTTCATTCGCCCGAAGAATATGGAATCTATCAATCTGTGGGCGATACAACGGGACCAGGTGGAATTTTGCGAGCGCTCCGGACTATCCCAATGTATGAAGTGATCGGAAGAGCGATATGCGAATTCTGTCCTAAAGCATGGGTTGTAAATTACACGAATCCAATGGCACTTTGCCTTCGCGCACTTTACGAAATCTTTCCGGATATCAAGGCCTTTGGATGTTGTCATGAAGTATTTGGGACGCGCAAGCTGCTAGCAGCGATGGTTCGCGAACGCCTTGGGTCCGCCGGTATACCGGATTCAAGGGATGCCACTATGCAGCAAATCGAAGTCAATGTGCTTGGAGTAAATCATTTTACCTGGATAGATCGTGCATCATTTGGCACAGTTGATTTAATACCTCACTATAGAGCATTTGTAGATGAACACTTCGAATTAGGATACGAAGGTGCAGAGGGCGAAAGCTGGCTCAATTCCTATTTTGCTTCCGCAGAGCGTGTCAAATTCGATCTATTTCGGCGTTATGGTCTGATAGCAGCGGCTGGCGATAGGCATCTAGCCGAATTCATGCCAGGAAGGATGTACCTGCGAGATCCAAACACCGTTCGATCGTGGAAATTCTCTTTGACACCTGTATCATGGCGTATAGAAAATGCCGAGAGGCTCAGGCAAAAAGCAGTGAACTATGCTGAAGGCAGAGATAGATTTGAACTGAAGCATTCCGGGGAAGAAGGCGTAAAGCTCATAAAAGCTCTCTGCGGATTAGGTTCGCTTGTTACGAATGCCAATTTGCCAAATCACGGCCAGATAAAAGGACTTCCATTGGGAGCAGTGGTGGAGACCAACGCTCTTTTTCAGCGCGATTGCGTTCAGCCTGTAGATGCAGGAAGACTTCCTGCTCAAATCGAAGCTCTGGTTGCGCCCCATGCCATTACTCAAGATATAGTCTTGGACGCTGCTCTGCGACGCAACGCTTGGGCCGCATTTTCTGCATTCTTGCATGATCCTCTGATGACAGCTACGCCTTTAGAAGCCGAGGCTCTTTTTTCTAGCATGCTAAGAGCGACAGCCAATTTT
>JAAYWE010000100.1 GCA_012516755.1 Treponema sp. | reverse complement strand
ATTGAGTTGAATTGTTGCCGGTCTCCACAGCATCGCCAAGCATAAAGAATGCATCTGGCCTTCGGTCTGCGAACTCTTCTAAGATCCTAACACGTGCGCCTGCATTTGCTGTTTCCGCTCCCCAATGCGGGTCAGAAGAGAAAGACAGTTTTAGCAGTGGCGTATCAATGGAAGCAGGGAGCATGGAATGAGAATGAATAGCCGAATCGGCGGAACTATCGGAACCGGCATGAATACCGGAACCAGTCGAATCGGTAGAATCGATATCATCATTCTCGAGTCTTGAAAAAGAGGGAGCCTCGAAGCTCTCCTGCGGAAAAACCCCTTTAGATGGATCTATGAGCTTGAGCCTTGCAGGCTCAAGCGAACTGGCTCTCGGCACTATAATCAAGAAGGCAAAGAGTGTAATCGATACTATGCTGACCAGCAAAGAGCTTACAAAAGATGCCCATCTAAGTGCGATGTTTGGCCATTTCTTAGCAAGTTTTTCGAGCGGCAAAGACAGTATGGCAATGGTAATTGGTCCAAGCCCCATATAGAGCAAGATTTTTAGTATAATAAGGGGGTGCCATACATAGAGGCCCTTTGCTCCTTCCAGGCTATAATGATAGCCATTTGTCAGAGCGGAGAGGACCAATGCTATCAAAGCCCAAAGCAATACTGTCTTGCGAGAGAGTTCTCTTCTCGTTTTTATCTTTTTTTGCGCCATGAAAATAATATATCAGCAATATATTCCAGCGGTAAGCCATTCTTGGCGTCTTGACTGGCTTTTTTGATGGGAGAATCGAACAATTATCTCTTTTTGCTTGTCTGTAGGGGAAGAGCTGGGTATAATAATATTGCTTCTTAAGAACACAGAGATTAATTAGGAGGTTTTCAATGACACGAAGAATCGGAAAAATTGCCGTGCTCATCATGGCCATTTTTGCGCTAACCTTTACCGGCATCGTGTCGGCGCAGGATCAGCTGCCCGGCAACGTTACGATCACCTTTGCGCATACGAATGACATGCATGGGCGAATTGTCGAAGGTGCTGATGTATTAGGGTTTCCGAAGATCTATTCAGCGGTTGAGCAACTAAAGGCTTCTAACCCCAATACGCTTCTCATCGATGCAGGTGACACATTCCATGGTTTACCTGTCGTCAATATCGATAGGGGTGAGACAGCCGTAAAGCTCATGAATGAGCTTGGATATGTCTATATGACAACTGGCAACCACGATTACAACTATGGCTTCGATCGCCTGATGGAACTCTCCAAGATGGCCGAATTCAAAATCCTTGCGGCTAATGTCTATAAGGATGGAGAGAGGGCATTTCCTGCCTATGATATTCGCGAGATGGGCGGTGTGCGCGTGGCTTTCTTTGGACTTGCAACTCCAGAGACTGCCTACAAAGCCGATCCGAAAGGCATCGAGGGTGTTACATTTGGAGATCCAATCGTAGAAGCAAAACTGATAGTAGCCGAGCTTGCGGGGAAATATGATCTGTTGGTATGCATATCGCATGTCGGTATAGATGATTCAAGCGATCCAACTTCGATAACAGTAGCCAAGTTCGTGCCTCAGATCGATGTGATCATCGATGGACACAGCCATAGTACTCTTGCAGATATCGAAAAGAAGAATACGACAAGCACTCTCATAACAAGCACTGGCTCCTATGGGGCAGGGCTGGGCGTAGTCGATATCGTAGTCGGTCCAGATCGAAAGGTAATCTCGAAGACCGCTCGCACGATTACTCCAAAGAATTCACCAGATCTAAAGGCGAATCCGTCCATTGCAAAAGTGCTGGATGATCTTGTCAAAGCACAGGATGCCGTGCTCTCCCAGGTTGTGGGCAGAACCGAAATTAAGCTCGAAGGCACGCGAGAGATTGTCCGAACGCAACAGAGCAATCTTGGAACCCTCATCGCCAATTCGATGCTCTATGCCACTGGTGCCGATTTTGCTTTGATGAATGGTGGTGGTATTCGAGATTCCATTCCTGTTGGCGATATCACGATGAAGCAGATATACACCGTCCAGCCATTCGGCAACTTTATCCAGAGCGGCAAAGTTCTAGGCAAGGAGATCGATGCTATCCTAGAGAATGGTGTTGGCAAGCTACCAGCTCCGGATGGTCGCTTCCCGCATGTGGCCAATCTCACCTATACGCTCGATGCGTCGAAACCAGCAGGTGATCGGGTTTCGAATATTATGATAGGAGGTGAGCCGATCGATCCAGAGAAGGAATACACGATCGCGACGCTGAACTTTATCTTCAACGGTGGAGACGACTATAGAATGCTCGTAGGCAAGGCTCAGAATGACTATCCGACCGATGCCGAAGTCTTTATGGCATATATCAAGTATCTTGGCACCATAACGAACGACAACATCGTGTTCAAGAAATAGGGGAAGCATAAAGAGGTATTTTACGCGTTCCTATCAGCTGATATGATGTCTTGATTGGATTTAGGGAGGCTATCCGAAGATTTGGGTGGCCTCCTATTTTATGGATCTTGATTATCTAGAATACGATGGAAGCTGGTCTTT
>JAAYWE010000099.1 GCA_012516755.1 Treponema sp. | reverse complement strand
TCTCGCTCAGCAAGGTCGAAAGTCGCGCACTTGCCTTGCCAACATAGACAATTTTCGCGTTTTCGAAGTCTTTCGCAAAAACATCTGAATATGGCATGCTCTTATAGATTGGCGACTCGATTAGTTTCTTTGTTGGCTGAATTATAGCCACTTTTTCTAGGTACTCTTCTCCGTGGCTAAGCATCCATCCTACCAACATCCACGAGGCTTGCTGGACTAGTTTGTCCGACTCTGCATTCACCATGTAGTAATGAGCGGAATAGTTGGCTGTTACTTTCTTTTTTGAATCTTTCCATTGTGGGAAAGGAACCACCATCCAATCTTTCGAATTATAAAAATTCGGGTTCGATGCTTTCATGCGAGCTTCTTGATAGAGACCCGAGAAGGACATTGCAACGGTACCATCATTTTTATCGAATGCGGTTCGAGCTGCTGTATAGGTCGGTGAACCAAGATTTTTTCCGGCTGGCCCCAGTTCTTTCATCCACTGGAGGGCTTTGAGCCAGGCTTCGTCGCCGATGATGGCCTTTTTTCCATCCTTCGAGACATATTCTCCTCCCAGCTGTTCGACCATGGGGATGAACAGATTGGTATATGCATCGTAGCGGAAATCAAAGCCACGTCGGGTTATAATCTGACCTTCGCGTTTGACAATTTTTTCCGATAAACTAATGAGGTCTTCCCATGTCTTTGGCCATTCCTTGTCCGGATCGATGCCGACTTCCTTGAGCATTTTGCGGTTTACGTAGAGACACATATTTGTAATTTCGAGAGGAAGTCCATAGTAATCACCATCCCTTTCAACAGCATTGAGCATACCCGGAAGATACATAGCTTCAAGATCGACCGGGCCTTTAAGCCCCAGAGCCTTGTAGTCAACAGGAGAGACTCTTCCATTGTCGATAAATGAAACAGCATTGCCTATCGAAACATTGAATATTTCCGGGCCTTGTTTTCCAGCAAAAGCCGTGGTTAATGCCTCGAATATCCTATTCGATGGATAGGTATTATAGTTGACGGTTATATTCGGATTGGCAGCCATAAACTCCGCAATATATTTCTTTTCTATAATGGACCTGTTGGGATCTTCGTGGGTCCATAGATTGATGGTTATTTTCTTGTTGCCAAGACCAGGCACGACCGGAGCTTGCGCCGGCACTGATGCAATAATGGCGATAGCCAGCACAAATAACGCAATTGCCCTTTTCATAGATACCTCCTATAGAATTTTTATCTCCGGATTGAATTCCGCCACTTCAAGTTTTTGTGGCGAAACTGAATTCGGGTTTGAATTAGCACGCAGAAAAAACTCATCTCTCTGCAAGAACGAGAGTACATGCACCCTTAGGCCTTGAAGAAAAGGCAGCAGTTCTGCCAATGTAATTCTTTTGGGGCTTCTTGCAAGCATGGGCAAAGCCCTAAAATATATTTTCATTATATAGGTTGTTTTTCAGATGTCAATAAAGAAGGAGCTTTAATATTAAAAAAATATTTCACAAAATGCCTATTGCGAATTTCTGGATATCTTGGTTATTCGGCAAAAGCGCGCCATACTCTCGAATGAAACTCTCTCCTGAACGCGAAGATAGAATCTGTGGTTTGTTCTCTCCCAAAATAGACTCTATTGGTTAAGAGAATCGAGAAAATCCTTCGCTGTGGCTCGAAGAAAATGCTTGTACCGACAAAGCCTGTATGTCCAAAAGATTGAGGGGGCCAAAGTGGGCCATCAATGGTCGTAGAATCGTGAAGCTTAAAGCCAAGACTCCGACGCTCTTCTAAACCAGGGGTATATTCTCGCCATAATAGTTGGATTATCTCGGGCTTCAAAATCTGGTTTCCATTGAAAGCTCCTTCCTGCATGATGAAATTTCCCATAGCCATTGCATCATTTAGAGACAGGAAAAGCCCGGCATTCCCCGAATGACCCCCCAGGCAATAGGAACTCTCATCGTGAACCTGGCCTTGTATTCTTCTATGGCGCCATGGGCAATATTCTGTCGCAACAGCGTTGCCGAGGGGTTTGGGCTCGCCTGATGTGCCTATGCTCTCTGCAAAAGAGGCTTGTCCAAGCCCTAGCGGAGTCCCAATTTCTTTTTGAAAAAGCTCGCCAAGAAGCATTCCGGAGATGCGCTCCAGTAGCACACCCAAGAATATATAGCCAGTACATGAATAGACTACATGCCTGCCAATGGCAAATTCGGGTTCGATAGAAAATAGCTTTTCGAAAGCCCTATTTCGATCGAGCCTCTCTGAATCAGGGAATAAGCTATGCAGGGCAGGAATTGCAGGTAGTCCGCTGGTGTGTGTAAGAAGAGCAAGTATAGGGATTTGTCCTGTTTTGTAATTCAGTTCCGGCAAGTATTTGCCAAGGGGATCTTTAAGATCCAATGCGCCTGCTTGCAGTGCTTTCAGGATAAGGAGACTTGTACTCAAAGGCTTAGTCATCGAAGCAACATCAAAGCGAGTCTCGGCATCGATGGAAGCAATTACCACTTTAGAAGCCTGGTCATGGTTTTCTATAGATTGGGCAGCAGCAGGTTCTTCTCTTGCTGTAAATCCGGAACAGTGCGACCAGAGGAGCTTGCCATCCATGGAAACTGCAGCCGCAATGCCTGTACAGAGGCTTTTCGATAGTGCATCTTTTATGAGGTT
>JAAYWE010000098.1 GCA_012516755.1 Treponema sp. | reverse complement strand
TAGTCTATCCAGCTGCCTCTTTGCCCCAGTATACCCTCGAGCACGGTGGCCAAATCGTCATCGTGAACAACATGCCAACCCACCTGGATTCGAGAGCCATTCTCTGCTTCGATGAGCTTGCCGATGTCTTCGAATACCTAGAAGCGCAACTGGCAGAAGGATGGCTGGGATAAAGAGAGAATTTATTGCACCTTGATTTGATATAGTGTTTTCAACTTGCATCATTATAATCGCTTAATCCAATGAGACGCATCGGATTATTGCTTGTAATTTGCTTGATTTCCTCTTTTGAAAGGTCGACATATAGAGAGAGATAGTCTGCACATTCAGCGATGCATGCCGAAGAGCCAGCGAGACAGCCCTGAGAAGGAATATAGAGCCTTCCGTCCGGTTCAAGAACGACCTCTCCGCCAAGGGACACATAGGATCCGGGAGGCATTCCTGCGAGTGGTGCTGAGTCGCTGGTTACTACAATGTTATCTATGCCGCAGGTCTTTATGACCGTCCGGATAAAGGGAATAGGAAGATGATGGCCATCTGTTATGAGCATAATTGTCAACCCGGCCTGTGCAAGAAAAACAAAAATAGGATTGTCGGTCCTGTGAAGCATAAGAGGAATACCATTGCCCAGGTGAGTTACGCATGAAGCCCCTTTTTCTATAGCTCTTTCGATCTGGCTTGCATCAGCCAAGGTGTGACCCATGGATATGATGATGTTTTCATCCTTCGCCATGGCAATAATATCCTCTATACCTGTCAACTCAGGGGCTATAGTCAGCATTCGAACAAGAGGTCTTCCGGCTTCGAGAATGCATTTAAGCATTTTCTTGTCAGGTTTACATATAAATCTCTTATCGTGCGCACCCCTGGCACCGTCTTTTTCAGAGATAAAGGGTCCTTCGATATGGAATCCTGCAATGAGACGTCCTGCAATCTCATCTTCTTGCATTGCTTCTTTGATAGTTGCCAAATTTCTTTCATACAGTTCGACGGGAGAACTCACGAGAGTGGCAAGAAATCGGCTAGTTCCTTTTGATTGAAGAAGTTGGCAGACATAGACAACCTGTTCGACAGTAAGATCTTGTGCGCTAAAATCGATTCCTCCATATCCATTGACCTGCAGATCTATTAGGGTACCATAGGAATTCATGTTATTGGTGATCATAACGATATGCTCAAGACAAGGGACAAATAAGAGAAGCTGCAGAATGATCTAGCATCAAATAGCAATTCTTATGCATTCTGAGCGATGCACAGGGATGTATTGGATCGATCGGAGCGGTTACCGCCATACGCACAGCTTCGGTCTTTCTTTTATCCGGAACTGTGCAGATTATGCATTCACTCTTGAGTATCTGGGGAATGCTCATCGAAATAGCTTGCATGGGGACCTCTGTTAAATCATCGAACCATCCTTCTCCAACCTGTTGCCGCCTGCATGCTTCATCTAGCTGGACTATCAGATAAGGCTCTTTCGTATCGAGATTTGCTGGAGGATCGTTAAATGCAAGATGCCCATTTTCTCCAATGCCAATGCACGCGACATCGATGTTCTTTGAGCTTATTAAATCAGAAAGTCTAGCTATTTCTTTTGACAAATCATCTGCATCGGCCTTAATGTAGTGGAAAGATCGCAATCCAGGCACTCTATCCGCAAATCTCTCTCGCAAATACTTACGGAAACTTGCCTTGTGTGTCTCGGGTATGCCTACATACTCATCCAGATGAAAAACCTCTACCTTGGTCCAATCGATATCATGATCCTTTACAAGGGCATCAAGCATGGTTAATTGGCTTGTGCCAGTTGCTAGAATGATAGAACACTCTCCCTTTTCTTGCAGAGCCCTGCGAATATGCATGGAGACAACCATCGCTGAATGACTACCCAGATCAAGAGCATTTTCAAAGATACAGATTCTCATTAGCACTTTCCTCCTGAGTTTTGTTCTGTTATTGTAATTTACTATAAATGCAGAAGGAAGGAATATAAGGAACTAAAGATGCGAGTAATAGAACAATTTGTCCAATCAAAAACCGGAATACAGGAAAGTTGCGAGGATGGATATGTCATAACCGATTGTTTCGCGGCAGTAATAGATGGAGTAACCAATAAGAATGCCGTGCAGTTGGGCTTAGATGCGCCAGGGAAAATCGCCATGGAGCTGATAAAGAAGGGCATCGGAGATCTTTCGCCAATACTATCTGCACATGATGCTTTTAAGGCCATCAATGAATTGATCTATGATAGTTACTGCAACTTGGGTTTAGTGGAAGCTATGAAGAAGAATCCTTCCCAGCGTTTTTCTGCATCTTGTGTAATCTACAATTCAGTGCGGCGTGAGCTTTGGTTTCTAGGGGATTGCATGGCCTTAGCCAATGGAACCATATACCAGTTTTCTAAGGAATCAGATCGGCTTCTTAGTGATTTGCGCTCCTTTCTTATCTATATACAGCTCTCTCAGGGAATAACAGAAGAACAGCTTTTGGAACGCGATCTGTGTCGCCAACAGATACATAGCTTTCTAGTCAGCCAGACTTTCCTTCAGAACTCATCGCAAAATTGCCCTTTTGCCTATTATGTTCTCGATGGCATAAGCGAAGAAGCACCAAGACATGCAGTAGTTATTTCTGTTGATGAAAAGACCACAGAGATAGTCCTAGCAAGCGATGGATATCCTACTATTTATCCTACACTTGAACAGACGGAAGCCTATCTTGCGCATATTCTTGAAATCGACCCCCTTTGCTACCGTGAATTTCGCAGCACTAAGGGCTTAGTAAAGGGGAATATCTCTTTTGATGATAGGGCTTATGTACGTCTAGCAATATAGTAAATCGGGTTAGCCCATTTTGAAGCTATCCGCCATTTTATTTCCCTGAAAAGTATTCATCAGGTATACAATAATGAATACTACAACGAGCAGCACTGTAGACAATGCGCTAGCTTCTCCCATCTTGCCATCCGCAACCGCTGCATAGATCTGTATAGGAACAGTACGGGTTTTTGGACCATAGAGAAGAATCGTCGTGCTCAGTTCCTGGAGTAATGTAGTGAAGGTCAGAATCGAACCACTAATAATACCTGGCAATATGAGTGGAAGGCTCACACGTCTAAAAGTATAGAACCAGGTCGCACCTGCAATGATAGAAGATTCTTCCAATTTCGGATCTAGTTGAGTAAGGCTTGCCACGACAGAACGATATACATAGGGCGTGCGCCTGATCATATATGCAATTATAATGATAGCAAATGTCCCTCCAAGGGAAATAATAGAATCGCCACTGAATGCTGAAATAAGAGCTACCGCAACCACTGTGCCTGGCAACACAAAAGGAGCCATTATTGCCATATCTAATACTGCCGAACCTTTTGGTTTCCTACGTTCCGTTATGTAAGCAATAATGCTTCCTAGAATAGCAGCGAAAAAAGTCGCCATCGAAGAAAGATAGATCGAATTCGTAAGTTCTCGTCGGGATACTTGGGGAATGCGCGCATAGTTCTTAAGGGTAAAACCTTCTGGTGCTAAACCATGCCACTTCTCGAAAAAGGACATGATAATTATGGTTATCTGCGGTGCAAGCGACAGAATCAGCACGAGAAGGCAAAAAACGGTACCAAAAAGCCTGGCTGCCCAGTGGCTATAGAGTTTCTGTTCTGATCGAGATGTTGTGATAGTCTCGTATTCCCGTTTGCTTACGACATATTTTTGCACCATCAAGACAGCTGCAGTAATAATTACATTCACCACGGCTATTGCTGAAGCACCATTTAGATCCCAAAAGCCATTGACACGGAAATAAATGAGGGTTGGCAATACGTATTGTTGGCCTCCGATTATTGCAGGTATGCCAAAGCTCCCAATGGAGCGGATAAATACGAGGAGCCCGGAAGCTCCGATGCTGGGAAGGATAAGTGGCAAGGTTATAGTCCGGAATATTCTCCATTTGCTAGCCCCCATTAGCATAGCTGCTTCTTCTAGCAAAGGGTTTGCCGAAGAGAATGCACTGTAGCTCAAAAGGAAGACAAAGGGATAATAGGTAAGCGTCATTGTAAGAATCATTCCAAACATGCCGTAAATAGGCGGGAGCTCGATCCCAATTGGTAAGAGAATAGCATTTAATGCATGGCGAAGCACACCTTGTCGCCCCAAAAGAATGATCCATGAAAAAGCCCCCACAAATGAAGGCATGATGACAGGCAGAATACCAAGCGACAGGAGCAGATTCTTTGCTGGAATCTGTACTCTAGCAACAATATAGCCCATTGGTATGCCTATAAGCAGCGAAAAAATCATGACCGATATGCTTAGAAAAAATGAATTTCGTAGACTTTTCTGATAGAGAGGCGATTCCAGGAATTTGCGAAAATTGTTGAGATTTAGATGTGATAGATCGAATTTGGATCCTTTATCCATGAATGCTCTAATAAAAGTATTTGCTAAAGGCCAAAATAGAAAAACGACCAGAAATATGAGAGGAATGGAAAATACGATATAGGGTGTCAGATCTTTTTGAAAGAAGCGCTTGATTGGTATAACGATTTTTTTGAAAAATGATGCCATTTTCATCTCGATCCATCGCTCCCGTAAACAGCAATTTTCTGTTGATCGAAGACGATCCTAATGTTATCTTTTTCTCTCACTGATTCTACAAGGCTATCCATGTCGATTTCCAATGGTTGATCAGAAAACTCAGCTGCAACATCCACTTCATAGCGCACAATATGTCCCAGATGCTGAATGATGGACACTTGACCAGCAATAGAGGGGCTGCTAGACGCCTCAGTACTTATCGATAAGTGCTCAGGCCTTGCTGCAATCAAGATCCTATCTCCTCTTATTGGATGAATTGGTTCTCTATAGTTCTTTCTGGGTATTGATAATAATGTGCCATCATATAGGGTAGCCTTTACCCAATGGCTGTCGCATGCCAGGATCTGAGCATAGAAGAAGTTCATCTTCCCAATGAAATTGGCAACAAAGGCATTGCAAGGATTATGGTAAAGCTCGTTTGATGTGCCTATCTGTTCAACGATACCATCCCTAAGAACAGCAAGCCGATCTCCTACCGCCATTGCTTCTTCTTGATCATGCGTAACAAAGATCGTTGTGATGTTCGTAGCCTTTTGGATTCTTCGAATCTCAGCCCTCATATACCTACGTAGTTTTGCATCTAGGTTAGCAAGCGGTTCATCTAGGAGCAAAACATCTGGGTCATAGACTAGAGCGCGTGCAATGGCAACGCGTTGCTGCTGCCCACCGGAGAGGGCAGTAGGGCTAGGGTTGCGCTTTAGGACATCGGCAAGCCCCACAAGTTCTATGATTTGATTTACCTTTCGTTTGACTTCTTTGTCATCTAGCTTTCGCACGCGGAGCCCGTAGGCCACATTTTCGAACACATTCATATGAGGATAGAGAGCAAAACTCTGAAATACCATCCCGATATTTCTTCGATATGGCGGAATACTGGTTATATCTTGATCTCCATATAGAATATGCCCGCTAGTCAAAGACTCGAGCCCCGCTGTGCATCGCAAAATAGTAGTTTTTCCACATCCACTAGGACCAAGCAAACAGAAGAGTTCCCCTGCATTTATGGCAAAAGAAACATCGCGCAAAGCATGCACTGCATGCTTTGATCCTTCATTGAAAATCTTATTCACCCTGTCATATTGCAGGGGTTTCTTCATAAGTCTTTCTCCTTGATGAGGTGATATAAGATAACAAAGGCTTACTGGATCCAGTCGGAAAACTTGGATGTCAGTTCGTCGCGCAGTGCACCTGCCTCTACGGCGTCGTAATCGAAGAGCTTAATCTTATCGAGCGATGGTAAGGGTCCTGGTCCTGGAAGATAATCAACCACCACACGGCGTTGACGTGTATTGAGGATAATCTTGAAAGCTTCTGGCGAAGTGACAAAATCCATGAATAGCTCGGCTGCTTTAGGATTAGGACCATTTGCAATAATTGCCGAAGCGTCAAATCGTGCTCCCGTACCCTCTTCGGGATAGACATAGGTTACAGGGGCTCCCTCCAGGATATATTTAGCAATATTTGCCTCTCCTGTAACGCCTATGGCATATTCTCCACGCGCAACCGATTCAGGGACGGCTGTTGAGCTTGCAACAAAAACGGCATTTTTTGCCATTTTCTTCAATGCATCTTCACCATAGAGTTTATACATCATATAAATTTGGGAATATGCAGAACCAGAAAGAGCTGGATTTGCAAGTATGATCTCGCCTTTGTACTTTGGGTTGGTGAGATCGATCCATTTTTTCGGATATTGATCGGGCTTTAGGAGTTTGGTGTTTACGATGAAGGCCTGAAGAGGCATGGAAAAACCATAGTATCGAGGAATCTCGGCTTTATCTCGGACAGTTGATGGTATTGAATCATGATTTGCGCACTTATATGGACGGAATAGATTGTAATGCTCATCAAACGTCTCCTTTGCAATAGCTAATAGAACATCACCTTGCGGCCGTGGTTGTTCGGCATTGAGACGGGTTATCAGTTCACCTGAGCCAGCTCGTATGATGCTTACCCTTATCTCCGGATGTTTAGCGTTGAATGCTTTTACCAATGCTTCGGCTTCATCTTCGGCTGCTGCACTCCACAAGATTAGCTGCGATGCGGTGGCTGCATCTTTTGGGTCTGGAGCTTTGGCAAATAATGCAGGAAGCACAGCCAATAGAAATACCAATCCGACAGAGAATGTGCGTTTCATATAAGGCCTCCTTTCAGGCAAATTCCCAATTTTATTTTAGTTTAGATGTAAAACTGTGGAAAAGCAATGATAGAATTAATGGCTTATCATACTTTATTTAGATGTATTTAAAGGTTTTCAACACCGGTATTTCTTAATATTTGCGGGATTTGGGTGGGTTGAGTTTCCATAGCCGATGAATATTTTGCGCCTCTTTGCTTGGATCGCAAATATTAGATTTTAAAGTGCATCTGATTTAAAATTCTCAGAAAAATAGTCCACTTCTAATTTTTAGATCATATTTTGTGACTTCTATTGGACAAATTATTTTTGATCTGGGACATTTTATGTCCTCCCTACGATAATAAAAATGTAAGAAGAAACCCAAAGGAGGATAACAATGAATATGAGAATGAGACCTATCGCAATTATCGTCTTTATTGGTATAGTTACAGCTCTTGCGAATGCAGGACCTTTCGGAATCGAAATGGGTATGACCTTGCAGCAAATTGAAAGTTTGTCAGGTGCTGCAGCCAAAGAATTCGGGATTGGATATGAAATCCAGCCTCCAAAAGTTCACCCTTCTTTTGATGTATATGTAGCGCTTATAAGTCCCACTTTAGGAGTTTACAAAATAGTTGCTTTTGGCAAAAGCAAGACGGTTTCTTCATTTGGCACGGAGCTCAAATCGGATTTTGATAAAATTCGAAAACAGATTGAAGTGGTCTATGGCCCAAGCAAAGTTTTTGATTTTCTTAAGTATGGAAGTATTTGGAAAGAACCAAACGATTGGATGATGGGTCTCAAACAAAAAGAGAGGACGCTTGTAGCATTCTGGGATGATGAGACTGGAGCAGATATGTCATCTACAGTTGCGAATATTATGCTCGAAGCAAACGCAACAAGTTCAAGCAGTGGATACCTTTCCCTTTCCTATGAGTTTGATAATGCTCAAGTTGCATTCGATGAGCGCGAAGCCTCGGAATCTTCAGTTTTCTAGATTGATGAATCTAAGGTCGTGCAAGATTGTGCCCCTTTTGAATTGATGCTCAATAAACTTCCTCACCCTATCTTAAGTGTATGAATTCCCCATGGGCGCAGAGAAAGCTTATGGCCATCGATACTTCGCCACGATGGGCTTTCTGCGTTTGGTTCCGAGCCTTCTTTTGAACCTTGCCCTGAGCTTGATCCTGAATTTGACGCAGAGTCTGGTTTTGATCCTGGCGCTGAGCTTGATCTTGAGGTTGGGACTTTCTCGAAAAGAGGGACGTTAGGATGGCTTTGGAGCGCGCTCGTCACTTCATTCCCGGAAGCATTCCAGAGCCTTGCGATGATATTGCCATTTTGTACCAAGAAGGCAGTAATGAAGACTTTCTCTGAGTCAAGCTCGAGAGCGCTGGAGGACTGAATATAATCGGAGGGCTTTGTGTTGCTTGTCGGAGCAGATTTAGATGCTTCTGCTCCGCTTGAGTCCTGCCAAATCGCTATGAGGGG
Source organism: Treponema sp. (assembly GCA_012516755.1). Taxonomy (GTDB): domain Bacteria; phylum Spirochaetota; class Spirochaetia; order Treponematales; family Rectinemataceae; genus Rectinema. The sequence continues at coordinate 1,508 of JAAYWE010000098.1, read as the reverse complement.
CGTAGCATAGTTCATTGATTGCCTTTCTGCTTCTATCCGGTCTTCATAGGGAGCAATAGCAAACTCGAAGGTGCGTGTGCCCGACAAGGCTGTGAAGGCTGATTTTCCTCGTGTAAAGGAGTCGTCGCTCGCATAGATCCACTCTCTGGGAGCCCACGCGAGGACTTGGCGAAGCTCATGCTTTTCTTTGTTCCAATGGTAGCCCCTATTGCCTCTATTGATGAAAGCGAGATGCTCTCTCGTGTGTTCTCCGGGATTCCCTCTCTCATCACATTCGAGACCGATCCACGGAGCACCTGTTATCCGCTCATCAGAGACCTCTGATATCCAGAATGGAGATTTGCAGCAGATGCACTCAGCGGGGACATTGAAGGAGACACAGAGTTTTGCTTCGTCATGTATCGAATAGGGTGTTCCCGGCGGGTAGTCGTCCATTTGAGGACCCAAATACGTGGGTCCATCTCCGAAATCGAAACGGACGCTTGCATCAATTCTCTTTACGCCTGAATACATTTTTAGAGTGAGGATGAAGGGTAGATCAGCCACATCGCCTTCCACTTCGAGTGCATAGAGAGCAGGTCCATTCGCGACCCACTTTGCCGTTTTTTTAGATAATAGCGAATCATAAGGTTTGCCATCGCGCACACAGGTAAAAATAAGGCTTTCGATGAGTTTTTCTCCAGAAGAAGAGCACAAGGTAAGGCCATCCTTAGCTGTAAGCAAAATGGTGAATGGAGGGCTCATTCTGGCTTCGTTATTGCTATGCTGGGCAGCTACTTGCATAAGAGAAAAGTGCTTAAGTGAGAGGCCTTGCATCTTGGGAACAAAGCCAAGGTATATTTCTGATTCATCTTCTGAGATGAGCTGGCATGAATATAGTTCATCGTTGGAATAAGCACAAAGTTCGCTTTTCCCTTGCGGTTTGTCTTGAGGTAGTGCTGACTTTGGTATTTTGACCTCGATGTAATCGCGGCGTTCGCATGAAGCCGCATTGAAGACGATGATGCCACCAGGATGGCCGCTAGAAGGGCTAATGTTGCCAGAGACAGAAATGCCGCTAGAAGGGCGGATATCGCCAGAAGCAGAAATACCGCTATAAGGGCCAGTTGAAATGCTTGCCATTGCTTCTAGAGTTATTCGCTCAGCCTCTTTGCGAGCATGCTCCGCAAAGCCTACTGCAACACGCCACATAGGCTGCCTATGGGCAAGCGAAAGCCAGGGACCGCAGACATAGAGGTCGTGCTGTTGAGCAATACATAGGGACTTCCATGCATCCGTAAGCGATGGCTCAGCGCTCGCGTATTCAGGATTGAAAAATTGGAGCACGGCATCGAGACTTTCTGCGACGCGAAGAGCTGATTCCGCTGCGGCCACTGATCTCGGAACATCGTCGGCCTCTAAGCCCCAGGGTAGCGTGCAAGGAGTATCATGTGGGCCATGAGAGACTTTTTTCTGTGGCGGGTTCGCAATTCGAAGATAGTCCTTAGGTCTCGTGAATACGATATTCT
>JAAYWE010000097.1 GCA_012516755.1 Treponema sp. | reverse complement strand
AAGCCTTTTTACATCTTTTAAGGGAGGAATTGAGATGGATGATGCTCTGATTGTCGTGGACATTCAGAATGACTTTTGCCCCGGTGGAGTCCTTGCTGTTCCGGAAGGAGATTCTATAATTCCAAAGGTCAACGAACTGCTTGCAGCATATTCTCTTAGCATTCTAACTCAGGATTGGCATCCGGCTATGCACTGTTCTTTTGCTTCCTCAAAAGGACTTCCTCCATTTTCACTCGATATGGGAACAAGGCCTCCTTCGGTGCTCTGGCCAGATCATTGCGTAGCAGGAAGCCAGGGAGCCGATTTTCATCCAGCGCTTCAATCCTGGAGAGCTCGCTATATCTTTAGAAAAGGAACGAGAAAAGAACTAGATAGCTATTCGGCCTTCCTCGAGAATGATGGCGTTACATCTACGGGGCTCGCGGGGCTTTTGTCTTCGCTTGGAGTAGATAAAGTTATTGTTTGCGGACTGGCAACCGATTATTGTGTAAAAGCAACGGCTCTGGATGCAAGAAGATTAGGATTTGAGGTTGTAGTGGTAGAAGATGCTATTAGAGGAATTGGAGCGTCTCCGGACGATATAGAAAACGCCCAAGTACAGATGCGTGAAGAGGGATGCGTCTTTGCGCAATCCGGCGACCTGATGGCATCCTATACTATATCTAGTATTTCTCCATCGAAAGGAATTATATGAATTGTATTTATAAGAACGCCCTCTTTACGGATTTCTATGAATTGACAATGGCCCAAGGCTACTGGAAGCGTGAGATGACAATGCCTGTGGTCTTCGATTATTTCTTTCGTAAACATCCATTCAATGGTGGCTATTCCGTATTTGCCGGTTTGGCCACCCTTATCGAAGCCCTCCAGGAATTTTCTTTTTCTCAGGATGATCTGGAATACCTCTCGACCTTGGGTCTCTTCGAGGATGAATTTCTTCACTTTTTATCTTCTTTTAGATTTAAGGGCACTGTATATGCGGCTCGCGAAGGTGAAATAATCTTCCCCCAAGAGCCACTTGCCCGTATTGAGGCTGACCTCATCTCTGCGCAGATCGTCGAGGGTCTGGTACTCAATTCGTTGAATTTCCAGAGCTTAATCGCTACAAAGACGACGAGAATCTGGAATGCTTCACACCGCGGTTCGATTATGGAATTCGGTTTGAGAAGAGCTCAGGGAGCTGATGGAGCGCTCTCTGCGAGCAGGGCAGCTTTTATCGGTGGTGCAATGGGGACCTCAAACACACTTGCGGGAAAAGAGTACGGAATCTCGGTGCTTGGAACAATGGCGCATTCCTGGGTGATGTCTTATCCGAGCGAACTCGATGCATTCAATGCTTACGCAGAAATCTATCCACAGAACACAACCTTTCTTATAGACACCTATAATTCTCTTGAATCTGGCATTATAAACGCGATCGAAGTTGGGAAGAAACTGAAAGAAAAGGGTTATAGCTTCGGAGTGCGTCTCGATTCGGGAGACATCGATTACCTCTCCAGGGCTATTCGAGCTAGACTCGATGAAGCTGGCTTTGAAGATGCAAAAATCGTCGTATCGAATGAGCTTGACGAAGAGATAATAGAAAGCCTCGTAGACGATGGCGCTCCGATCGATATCTGGGGTGTAGGTACGAATCTTGTGACAGGTGGAAATGAAGCTGCGTTTTCCGGTGTCTATAAACTCGCCGGCATAGATCCAGAGGATAGGCTGCGGCCTGTTATGAAATTCTCGGATAATCCAGAAAAATCGACCAATCCCGGTGTCAAGAATCTTTGGCGCTTATACGACGAAAAAGGCGCTGCTCGACTCGATCTTATTTCTTGTCAGGATGAGCAAATTCAGGAAGGAATCGAGTATATTGTGCACCATCCCAGCGCCGACTGGCGCCGTTTGAAAATCACTCCGGCTAGAGTTGAACCTCTGCTTTTCAAAGTGATGGAAAAAGGGAATCGAACAGCAACGCTTCCCGATATAAGACAGATCCAGGCATTCATGAAAGAGAGGATACAGGCCTTTGATTCGACATATTTGCGCCTTCTCAACCCACACATTTACAAGGTTTCTATTACCGATAGACTTTATGATCTGAAGGTATTTCTTATCAATTCCTTTCTAAAACATAAGCTATCGCGAAATTGAATTTCCTCAATTGTGATTTCTGCGCTCTGGTTTTTTTAAGAATGGCGCTGCGCTGGATGTGGTGGCTTTATTTCGAAGGGCGTCGAGTAAATACCCTATGTCATCGCTAACTATGAGATCTTCATAGATTTCTTTATGTAGAAAGCCTTCTTCGATCATGTGCTTCAGCATTTCCAATAGATGATCGTAATAATGCTCTATATTTAGTAAGGCTACAGGCTTTTGATGATAACCGATATATCGCCAGGACCACACCTCGAAAAGTTCCTCCATTGTTCCTATACCGCCCGGCATGCATAGAAAAGCATCGGCTTTTTTTTCCATGAGAGCCTTGCGCTCGTGCATATCCTGTACGACGAGCAGTTCTGAGACTTCCTGTTGGTCTACGAGTTCATACAGCCGTCTAGGAATGATACCAATAGCTTTTCCTCCATTTTTCATGACTGCTTCAGCCACAATGCCCATAAGCCCAACATCTCCTCCGCCATAGACGAGGACCATCCCTTGCTCCGCCAATGTGCGTCCGAGTTTTTCTGCGGCCTCGGCGTACGATAGGCGTTTCCCCATGGAAGAGCCGCAGAAAACACAGAGACTCAAAAGTTTTGAAGATCTATTGGTATTTGCATCCATTATGTCTTTATCTCCCCACCATCATCCATACAGATTTGTACAAATAAGGGCTTTCTGAAAATAAGTCAATATATTGAAACTCTTATAAAGAACAGGCACACTGTGAGATAAGGCCTTGAATCGAACGGATACGGAAGAACATCTTTCATTACACTGGAGGTGGGGAATCGAACCCCACGTCTTTATCATAGAATAGCCTTGAATATCAGTATTTCCCCTGAATTGGAACCTGCCTGTTCTTCATATATTCTACACGCCGCGCATGGAATTTCAATGTATTTTAGCGCGCCAGAATATTCCATGGTAACGAGTAAGCTCTCCATTGGGAATTTGATAATACTAGATGGAGGAAATACTCCGCTTTAAAACATTAAACAAATGAGCCCACCTTAAGACCACTCTAGCGAAAAGCGGGCATTGTTGAGGTCCCAATATGCCTTTGTGCCCTTTATTTTGTGATTATTCTGGGCATAATCGAACGCAGTTCTGCCTTCAATACTCTTTGCCTTTGCATCTGCCCCGGCATTCAGAAGAGTTGTGATGACATCAGAATTTTCATTACATTCGGCTCCATGCATCAAAGGGGTCTGGCCCAACGTGTCGCTGTCATTCACCTGCGCGCCGGATTTTATCGCGACCTGCACCTGTTCCGGGATTCCCATTTTGACTAGATCAAATAAGCTTTGCGCAAATAAGTACATCCCGCATAACAAAATCACAAGCGCCGTAGACTATTTTTTCATATTTGGCCTCCTCAACTGACAACGTAGTAATCAATCCAATCAGCGATTTTATTATACGCCTCATCAAACGAAACGAAATTATGCAGCCAAACGCATTGCTCCTTGAAGCTCCTAAAAAATCGCTCAATCATGCCCTTCTGTTCCGGCGTGTATGGCGTAATATACTCCTGATGAAGCTGATATTTTGTCACCGCTTCATGAAATCGCTTCAAACCAAAGACAAGTCCGTTGTCAGATCGAATCACAAGACCATGCACATTAGGAATGATCTTCTCCCGAATCAGCGCATCTTCCAGAGCTCCTGCAGAGATTCCTGCCTTGCCAGATCGAGAGAACTTTCAGCCGACCAAATATCGGTCACAACAGTAGATTACTGCCACCAGGTGGCACCAGCCATCTTCTTTCGTGAAAAGATGCGTCATATCGACCGCCCAGCTACTATTGACCTGCGGCGTCGCGCTTTTCCTCCCCTGTACCCTTGGACGATTGCCATACGGGCGCTTCCAGCGCAGCTAGCAGTGTTCCTTCACGATCCTATGGATCTTCTTGCGGTTGAAGGATTTCTGGTATCATCTTCGCAGTACGGCAGTAATTCTTCGTGTCCCATACTCAGGGAATTCCTCAATCATCTTGCGTACTTCCTCCACAAGGTACGTTTCAGCTGCCTCTATGCGTTTCTTTCGCGGCTTTTCGGCGTAATACACATTAGAGCGGTTATAGCTAAGGACGTTACAGATCTTCCGTATGCTTGGCCGAATCACGTCTTCCATCAACTCGCCTTGCAGGATCAGGATTCGGTCTCGTCCGAAGTCCCCCACAAGGCTTTTGCTTTATTTAGTATGGTGTTCTCGACATACAGTTCCCCAATCGTTGCCTTGAGTTCCTTGATCTTTTTCCCTGTTTATTCTTGAAGGTCACTGGCATGCGCTTTCAGCCTCTTTTCGCCAGCATTCAAGAACGTGTCGATCCATTCCTGGACCTCACTGGGGTATATATAATCTGAATGAAGAGGGGGACACTATAAGGGGGCAATGTCGGTTGTTGCCATAATCGAGGATTCAGAGGAGTTGGGCAAAATAATCGACTGGGCTCAGAAGTAAGAACGGGAGCCGCAGCTAATCATTTGTGCCTGTTCACCCCCAGATCCAGTATTGATGTCGGTATAATACCCAAAAAACGGAGTTTATGCGGAACAGGATAGGACCTCGAAATCGTTGCTTATACGGCTTCGTGGGAGAGTCATAAATTTCGGCGCTGAGAAAATCGCCTGAATCAAAGCTTGACAGCAAAGCAGATGGGAGTTATGCCTCTATTTGTCGGCGTCGCCGAGAAATCTGATTGGTTCGGTTGTTCGGGCAAGGGAAACAGTCCTAGTTCGGGATAAAAGCCCAATTTTGACGCTACCCCGCAAAAATCCCGAAATGACAGTTCCTATCAGTTCATTTAGTATCATTATTATGGTGTGTTCACAAAAGAAAGAGGGGATCGCGTGAAAAAAGCACTTGCCGCAATATTAACGTGTTTTATGGCAACAACTATTTT
>JAAYWE010000096.1 GCA_012516755.1 Treponema sp. | reverse complement strand
CAGACTTATTCTTTGCTAGGGCTTCCAGAGATTTGCTCAAGGATTCAATGTTGTAAAGTGGAGCAATCAAGTTATAAGAGATTGCCGATGCAATTGCGCGCAACTCATCATTTGTATCTGAAAGGCGCTTTGTCTGTTCTTCCACTTTTTGTGCAAGTTCTCGATTGAGATTGTTGACCTGTTCGAGCATTGATTCAAGATTGGTTACATCGCGCATTACATAGACAAAGAGCATTGGCTGATCCGGCAGGGCAATCTGGATCTCTGTTGAATCAAATCTCAGGGTCTGCCCCTGTGGACCGGCAATCTCGATCCTCTGAACCTCGGTTTGAGCCGTTTTGGTGTCCTTATGAGCCAACTGCAGATCCTTTGGAAGGGTGTCTCCAAAGCGATCTCTGAAGGAATGATTTGCCAGTCGAATTTCGAGATTCTCGTCGACTGCTACCACCGGAAAATCGAGACGTTCTAGTATGGTGCTCAGAAGTGCCTCGTTGCGTTCGGTGCGCTTGAGCAGTTCGAATTTCGACTGAAAAGTGGCAAGCGCTCGTGTGGAGAAAATCGCGTATGAGCCTGCCAATAGCGCTATTATGGCAACGAAGATGAATATGATAAAAACAACAATCGTCGGTATTAGCGAAGCAAACGCTTCCGCCCAGTCGAGCTTTGAAAGAATTATCCAGTCTAGATTTGGGATTTTTTCTGCATAGGCCAGCACTTGTTTTCCGCGGTAATCCTTGCCCGTCATAACACCAGTCTTTCCAAGACCGGCTTGTGCCTCCACAGAATTCTCGGCGGCAATGGAAATCTGAAGAGAAAAAGCCGAAATAGGAACGAGTTTTAATGGGTTTATGACTTGGACCATATTATTGCTGCTTTCTAGCAGCATTACCTCGCCTGTCTCTTCGGTGCCCGGCCATGTAGCGAGGAGAGGAAAGAAATAGTTTTCGGCAAAAATTGTATGCACAACATAGGCAAAAGGCTCTTCTTCTCCTTCCCAGATGAGAGGGATCACAAGATGAAAACCCGCTTTTGCATGAGGAGAAGTAAGGTACATTCTGGTAAAGAAAGGAGTTCTGGGTTTTCTTTCGGAAATCTCCCGAACAACTTCGGAACTGTTAGAAGTGGAAAGATTGGTAAGCGTATATAGAACGTCGAAGCTCGAAGTGAGCACCGCAGTATCGGCATAATTGTAAGAGAGAAGAGATGGCCTTAAGCTTTTATCGAGGAGCTCGAGATTGTCTGTCGAAGGCTCTGCTATCGCCCTTGAGACTAGATTTAAGAAAGGCAGCGAATGTGGCATCTCCTTTGCTTCCGTGATATGAGCCGTATACCATATCTCGATCTGGCTAATCTTGGATTTTCCAATTAGTTCGATGTAGAGTTTTTTATCGTGCAGGATATTTTGCCATTGGCAATAAGCGCCTATCACAAGAGTACCGAGCAGTATGATAAAGAAAACAACAAGCCAGAAATGCTCGATAGGACGCAATTGTCTAAGGTGAGAAAGAATATTGTGCCTCTTAGCATTAGATTCAGCCACTGTTTAGACTCCTTCTCATTCGCTATTGCCAAACCCTTAGTAAGAGAAAGGATAATCTATACTAACACAGAGGACTTTTATTTCCAAGAATATTGAATTTTTACAGTGTTATAATAACTATTTTGTTTGACAATTATGATTATTGTGCTTTTTTGATCTAAAGAACATTCTGGCTCCAACCAGCCAAGCTCGAGATCCGAGCTTGGCCTAAAGGAGCACTTTCAAGTAATGATACAAATCAAAGCATAATATGTAAAGAGGCTTCTCTAGTCCAATTTAGCCAGAATCATCCGAGCAAGGGTTTGTGCCGTAAATCCGAGATATTCAGCTACCTTATCTCCCGGACCTGATTCACCAAAGCGCTCGATAGAAAGAATCTGATCTGAAGGAGCAATACGCTCCCAGCCTTGAGCTACACCAGCTTCGGCTACAAACACCTTAGATCCGGGAGAAAGGATGATCTCTCGAACCGTCGGGCAAGACGCATAGAAAGCACCTCTGTCCGGGACAGAAACAACGCGGATAGCGGTTTCATGGCGTTTGCTTTTGACAATCTCGGCAGCAGAGATTGCTAGCGAGACTTCCGATCCAGATCCCACAAGTGTCACTTCCGGAGCGCGATCGCTGTCTTTTACAACATAAGCCCCGAGCCTTATCTTGGAAGACCAATCGCTTTCATGTTTTTCTAGGACAGGCAGATTCTGTCGCGAAAGCACAAGCACGGTAGGTCCATCCAGTCGCTCCATTGCAATCTTCCAGCTAGCGCTTGTTTCCTCCGCATCCGCGGGGCGCAGCACCTTTAGATTAGGAATTGCCCTCAGTGCCGCGAGCGCTTCGATTGGCTGATGCGTTGGTCCATCTTCGCCCACATATATCGAATCGTGGGTAAGCACGAAGATTACAGGCAGTCTCATTAGTGCGGAGAGCCTCAAGGCCGGACGCAGATAATCCGAAAAAACCAGGAATGTCGCTACAAAGGGGCGCAAGCCGCCATATAGCGCAATTCCATTGGCTATAGCTGCCATGGCATGCTCTCGCACACCAAAGTAGATATATCGCCCCATTGGATTGGTCTTTGAAAAGACAAGGGGAGTACCATCCGTATTTTGCGGCAGTTGGCTCACGTTGGGGTTCGTCAGATCAGCTGAGCCACCGATAAAGTTCGGCCAGGCGGTAGAAATAGCGGCTAGACACTTGCCCGAAGCATTTCGTGTAGCCACCTTATCGCCAACCGCGAAAGAAGGCATATCGAGCTTATGCATCTCTTTACCGCTGAGCCAGATTGTGAGTTCTTGGGCCAGGGAAGGATTGGCCTTTTGCCAGGCTTCAAAGCGAAGCTGCCAGGCGTCATATTCCTTTTCCAGCTCTCCTTGATGTTCCTTGAAGTAAGAATAGGCCTCCGGAGCTACCCAGAAGGGCTTGTCGAGTGGAATGCCAAGACCTTCCTTGGTTTTGCGAGCTTCTTCATCGCCCAGCGGAGAACCATGGACACTGCTCGTACCCTGCTTTGTCGGAGCTCCCTTGCCAATAATGCTATCCAGGATTATGAGAGAAGGCCGGTCTTTTTCGGCCTTGGCTTCGGCGGTTAGAGAAGCGATATCCTCAAAATTATACATGGAACCCCGAAGCACTTGCCAACCATAGGCTTCGAAACGCCTGCCTACATCTTCCGAGAAAGTTATATCAGTAGGACCATCGATGCTGATATGGTTCGAATCGTAGTAGACAATCAGGTTTCCCAACCCAAGATGACCGGCCAAAGAGCAGGCTTCGCTGGCTACTCCCTCCATCATGCACCCATCGCCGGCAAGCGCAAACACAAAGTGATCGAGAATCTGATGACCCGGCGTATTGAAATGCGCCATCATCTTTCGCTCTGCAATAGCCATACCGACCGCCGTCGCAATTCCCTGCCCCAAGGGCCCCGTTGTTGTCTCGACACCCGGCGTTCGCCCATATTCCGGATGGCCCGGGCATTTCGATCCGACCTGACGGAAAGCTTTTATATCATCGAGAGATAGATCAAAGCCAGCCATGTGGATAAGAGAATAAAGAAACATCGAGCCATGACCGGCCGAGAGAACAAATCTATCCCTATTTAGCCACTTTGGATCCTTAGGGTTATACTTGAGCTCGACACCATAAAGGTAAGCACCGAGCTCCGCAGCGCCCATCGGCATGCCGGGGTGACCCGAATTTGCCTTTTGGATTGCGTCGATAGTCAGGCTCCGAACTGAAAGAGCAATAGCCTGCAGTGCAGCAATATTCATCTAAATCCTCCTAAAAATACTAGATCTTGACAATATTCATTGGATATCCTTGACTGGATTAACAGGACAATTCGAACAGGATTGATGGGATTTTTTCCCAAGACTCTCTTATCCCGTTCATCCGGCTTCATTCCGTTATCTTGTTCAAGCATCCTATCATCGAGTCGAATCTT
>JAAYWE010000012.1 GCA_012516755.1 Treponema sp. | reverse complement strand
TATGCAGTATTTTTGAATGCGAATTCTGGGACATCGGGGCATTTAGAAGCGATGGAGAACTGAAAGTGAGGGTGAAGGGCGAGCTTGTACTCGATCTGAGCATGATATTCTTGCATCAAGGCTTACCCAAAAAGCTGCTTATAGCGAAAGAACCGCTATCAAAATCGCCGCAAGAACGGCTACAAAAATCGATAGAAGCAAATGTGTATCAAGCTAGGCTTGATACCCTGGGCATACAGACCACCGAGGCCTCCAATGTTCATTCGGAATTGCAGGGTCCGGATGAGAACAGACAAGCGAGTCCAGGACTGATCGAACTCAAAGAGCAACTTCTAAAGCTGCTCGGCAGCAGAGAAATTGCATCGCGCGAGAAAATAGTGCGCCGTTATGATCATGAAGTGCAAGGCAATAGCGTTATCAAGCCCTTCGTGGGAGCTTTCTGCGATTCGCCTTCGGACGCCGCGGTTCTGAAGCCTAAAGGGGCAGCCTGTGAATGGGGAATAGCGCTTTCCAATGGTTTTAGGTCGGATTATGGGGAACTGGATCCATATCGAGGGGCATGGGCTGCGGTGGACGAAGCCATGCGGAATATAGTGGCAAGTGGCGGCGATCCGAGCCGGACAGCAATTCTCGATAATTTTTGCATGGGAGACCCGAATGATCCTGGAGTAATGTGGTCGCTTCTGGAGAGTGCACGGGGCTTAAGAGAGGCTGCCTTAGCCTTTCATACTCCAATTATCTCCGGTAAAGACTCTTTCTACAACGAATACCTGGGCGCAGATGGAAGCAGGCACGCGGTTCCGCCATCTTTACTAATCTCGGCTTTGGCTTATGTGCCCAAGGTGGAACGGGTAGTGACCACTTTTTTCAAGCACCCAGCCGATTCGATCTGGCTTGTGGGAGACTTTAAGCCTAGCGCAATTTGGCAAGAGGAAGTGCCTGAAATCAGCCTAAGAGCGCAAGAGGTCTATTCTTCCCTATTTGATGCGATTCAAGAAGGTGAAGTGCTCGCTGCACACGATCTTTCAGAAGGAGGCCTTGCAGTAGCTCTTGCGGAGATGTGTATTGGAGGAAGGCTAGGCGCTCGGATCGCGCTGTCCGATATCTATGAGCAAAGGAATATTCCCATAAGTCAGACCACGGAAACCGATAATGCTATTCTTGGTGTTTTACGGCTCGCCCTATTTGGTGAGACGATGGGTTGTCTTCTGGTCGAGGTCGGTGCTGGGAAAGAAGAGCTGTTTGCGGCGCGATTTGCTCCTAATTCTTCGAAGACAAGCTTGGAACAAAATAATCTGGCTAAGAGAATTGGCGAAGTATTGAAGGAACCTTCTCTCGAAATCGTGGATCCATTTCTTTTTATGGTTTCTATAGGAGAAATGCTCGACGCATGGAAAACCGCAAGCCAGGAGTTGCTTCCATGAAAGCCATTATTCTCAAGGCTCCAGGCACAAATCGAGATTATGATGTTCAGTCGGCAATAGAACAAGCTGGAGGCTATGCAGATATTCTGCCCATCTCTCGCCTTCGTAGCGATGCAAGGCTACTACAGAACTATGGTATGCTGGTCATTCCTGGAGGCTTTTCTTATGGCGATGCATTAGGGGCTGGAAGGCTGTTTGCTCTAGACTTCTTGCGCTTCTTTGCGGAAGAAGTGAGCCGCTATGTAGAATCTGGCAGGCCGGTGCTAGGTATTTGCAATGGCTTTCAGGTATTAGTGAGAGCGGGAATTTTACCAGGCAAACAATTTGAACCCAACAAATTTACTCTTGCGCACAATGAGAGCGGGAGTTTCGAGTGCAGATGGGTTACTCTATTAGCGCCAGCTTCCAATTCGATTTGGACAAGGGGAATAGATTTTGTTTTCTGCCCGATAGCTCATGGCGAAGGACGCTTCCGCTCCAGCTCGGCCAAGGCCCTCGATGAGCTGGAGGAAAAGGGCTGCGTCGCTCTGCAATATGCAGATTCTTCGGGGAAACTTGCCCATAGTAATTTTCCAGAGAATCCCAATGGATCTATGAGAGATATTGCGGGCATCTGCAATCCGGAAGGCAATGTGCTCGGACTAATGCCTCATCCTGAGAATGCGGTTTTCGAGTGGCAGACTCTAGCCCTGGCCTCTCCCGCTGCGAATGGCGCACGCAGGCTTTTTGAAAATGGATTGCATTATGCGGCTTTGTAAAAAGGAGGCAGCATGGTTTCGGAAGATCTAGTAAGGCAGCTTCTTCCAATTGCTTTTCGAGGAACAAGAAAAGCCGAAGGAGAGGGCAAGGTCAGAGAATGGTGGAAACTGTCGAGCAACAAAAGGCTTATAGCAACCACAGACAGAATCTCCGCCTTCGATAGGGTACTTGCGGCCGTGCCTTTTAAGGGGCAGGTACTCAATGAGCTTTCAGCCTTCTGGTTTAGAAAGACTGAGGACATCATTGCCAATCACCTACTTTCTTTGCCTGATCCTAATTGCGCTGTGGTCAAAGAGGTCAAGCCGCTCCCGATCGAATTGGTGGTCAGGGGCTATATAACTGGAGTCACTTCCACTGCTCTCTGGAGGCGGTATGAGCTAGGAGAACGCATAATCTATGGGCAGCGTTTTCCCGAAGGTATTCGCAAGAATGAGAAGCTTCCGCATCCAGTCATCACACCCACAACAAAAGGAGGCCCTTCTGGCCACGACGAAAGGCTCGAACCTCGAGAAGTTCTCGAAAAAGGCTACCTGGATGCTGCCACATGGAATGATGTCCAGGATGCGGCTTTTGCTCTTTTTTCTACTGGAACGGATTGTGCGGAGCGCGCAGGACTTATCCTGGTGGATACCAAATATGAATTCGGCATTGCCCCCGACGGTTCGCTCATGCTGATCGACGAAGTCCACACGCCTGATTCTTCGCGTTTCTGGCTTGCTTCTAGCTATCAGCAACGATTCGAAGCAGGGTTTGAGCCAGAAAGCAGAGACAAGGAATTCGTTCGCCTCTTGTATGCGGAGTTGGGCTATAGTGGCGACGGTGATATACCCAAGCTTCCTGATTCGGTATGGATTCAAACTAGTATATTGTATCAAGAATTATATGAAAAACTAACCGGCCTGACCTTTGTGCCGTGTTCTTACCCTGCGGAAGAGCGTATTCTGCGAACCGTGGAAGAGCTAAAAGAAAAGGACGCCGCTCGGAGGACATAAGATGAATCGCGTCAGAGTTATCATTTTTGCAGGATCGCCTGCAGACAAAGCACATTTCGAAACAATCCAGAAGGCTCTCGAGGTATTTGGGATTCCATGCCTGGCACGCATCGCATCCGCGCACAAGACCCCAAAAAGGCTTCTCGATATGATAAAGAGTTACGATTCAGAGGGAATTCCCACTGTGTATATAACTGTTGCAGGCAGATCTAATGCATTATCGGGCTTAGTCGATGCGGCAACTCAGTATCCTGTTCTAGCTTGTCCACCTCCTTCGGAGCAGTGGTCTGCATACGATATTTGGTCGAGCCTTCGTATGCCTTCTGGCATAGCTTCCGCTCTAATTCTAGATCCAGTAAATGCGGCTCTCTGCGCCGCCAAGCTGCTCGCTCTGAAAGACGAGGCATTGCGCGAAAACATTCGCAGATTCCAGCAACAGCAGATCGATCGACTTATCGAAGAAGATCGGCTCATTGAAAAGAACGAGACTATGGAGAAAAAGCCTATGCAGGAGAGGCCCCGCCCATGATAGGACAGCAAGAGGCCAAGGAGAGCTGTGGCGTAGTGGCGGTCGTGGGAGAAGAAGCGGCGAGATTGTCCTTTTTTGGTCTCTTTGCCCTTCAGCATCGTGGCCAGGAATCTGCAGGCATCGCCACACTCGATGAGGGGAACATTTATCTCCACAAAGATGTGGGTCTTGTATCACAGGTCTTCAGAGACCAGAATCTTGCAGGCCTTAAGGGCAATATGGCAATAGGCCATACTCGTTACTCAACCACAGGAAGGCCAAGCGCCCGCAACGCCCAGCCTCTTCTAATCGATACACAGTACGGGCCTCTCGCATTAGGGCATAACGGCAATATAGCCAATGCTCCGGAGCTAAGGAATCAGCTGCTTGCAAGAGGGCTTGGTCTAATGACAGGCTCGGACAGCGAGCTTCTGGCCATGATGCTTGCGGGAACTCATGGAGCAAATTGGACAGAAAGAATCCTAAGTGGAATGCGATCCTGGATAGGTGCATTTTCGCTCGTTATCTTGACGCATGAGGGAGTCTTTGCGGCCCGGGATCCCTGGGGTTTTAGGCCGCTCGCTTGGGGTAGAATAGCTTCGGGTGGCTATGCTGTTGCTTCGGAAACCTCGGCTCTCAGAGTTATGGGCTGTTCGGAACTCGAGGAGATTCCGCCGGGTATGGTACTCCACCTCACAGAGCATGGAGTTGTCGAGCGCGGCCATGCTGATATTCAGGCCCAAACAGCAGCATGCAGCTTTGAATATGTTTACTTTTCAAGGCCAGATTCTGTGTGGAATGGCAAGAATATTCATGCTGTTCGTCGCAAGCTCGGTGCTTTACTGGCTGACGAGGCACCAGCAGAAGCCGACCTTGTCATTCCTGTGCCTGATTCTTCGATTGCTGCAGCCATAGGATTTTCTCAGCGGTCAGGTATTTCTTTTGGGGAAGGACTTGTTAAAAACAGATATATTGGGCGTACCTTCATCGAGCCCACAAGAGCCTTGCGTCAGCAGGGAGTAGCACTAAAATTCAGCCCGCTCAGAGAAACCCTTGAAGGAGCTCGGATTGTGCTAGTCGATGATTCAATAGTCCGCGGTACAACAACGGCTCAGATAATTGCACTCTGCCGAAGAGCGGGAGCTCGCGAGATACATCTCAGGATAGCCTCTCCGAGAATTCTCTATCCTTGCTATATGGGTGTCGATATGGGGACCAAGAGTGACCTCATGGCGGTAGGAAGGAATCTTTCTGAGATAACAAAGATTCTTGGAGCCGACTCCATTGCATATCTCAGTATAGAAGGGCTTTCAAATGCTATTGGCGTAGATGGCCTGTGTAAAGCTTGTTTCGATGGAAATTACCCCATACCAGTAAACGAGGGCTTTCAAAAAGAATGCTTCGAGTGTGTAAGTAAGGGGGCATTATGAAAGTGCTGCTCGTCGGCTCAGGGGCGAGAGAACATGCGCTCGCAATAGCGATAGCGGCTTCAGCGGAATGTGAAAGACTGGTAATTTCACCAGGCAATGCAGGCATGGCGGATGTTGGAGAGATAGCGAATATCGGTCTGCAGGATATCGAAGGGCTCTGTTCTCTTGCACAGAACATTCCCGCCGATCTTGTTGTGATTGGGCCAGAGGCACCTCTAGCCGCAGGCCTTGTCGATCGGCTAACAGAGCGTGGAATAGCTTGCTTTGGACCATCGGCCGGAGCAGCGCAAATCGAGAGTTCCAAAGCTTTTGCCAAGGCTTTTATGATGAGGCATGGCATTCCTACCGCGGAAGGCAAAAGTTTCGCAAATCCAGAGGAAGCAAAAG
>JAAYWE010000095.1 GCA_012516755.1 Treponema sp. | reverse complement strand
TGCCCTTCATTAGTTATTCTGTCGATCTCCTTGTTTACATCATCTCCAGCAATCTCCACTCTTATGCCACAATCTCTTAAAATCTGGGCAAACGACAAAATTCCAAGTGTATGTGCATCTATTGCAGGTTTTACAATACCAACTACATCAGTTTGTCTTACTCTGTACATTTCAAAACCTCCTTAGCACAGCATTCCCTGGGCTCTTAGACCGTCATTTCCTTTTTGCTCCGCCAGTTGAAAGATCAAGGCCTAGTATTCGGTTCTTTCCATCCATGAGCCCCTTCCTCCTCTGTCATTTCCTCTGTCATCTCCTCTGTCAAAAGAGGGCTCTACAAGACCTCGAGTTTTGTACCTTTAAGCAGAGCTTGCGCCTCCTTTGGAAAAACTTGCGCAAGCCGGCCTTCTGCCTTGAGTCGCCGATAGCCGGATGCAGCAATTCCCACTAGATATTTCTCTTCGGATAACCCAGCAAACCGAGCCGCGCTACTAAACCATTGATCTGGTATCATCGGCTGACCGTTTATTTCTATTGCCCAAAATTCACCATCAGCCAAGATAAAATCCCCACGCGAGTAGTCGCGTACGCCAGCAATAGCAAAAACTCTCTCCGCAAAAGGCAGAAAAGAGGCGGCGGTATCAGCATCTAGTGGATTTGCGATAGTTCCTTTCTTATCCTTGTCGCGCGTCGTTATTATATGAAAACGCTTTGGCTCTACAAGAGATACCTCGGCAGGCATAAACAACATGCCTGAAGATCCCTCTATCATGGCACAAGTGATCTCCCTAAAATCGGCTGAAGCACCAAGGTAATGCTCCGCAAGAATTACTCCTCCAAATTGAAGACGTATTTTATCAAGAGCCTTGCGAAGTTCAGCTTCATTCCAGACTATGCTGTTCTCATCTATGCCTCTCGAATTGCCAAGATTTTCAGGCTTAAGTATGTAAGGGAAAGCGTCTAGCGATAAAAGGCTTTCTATATCCTCATTGCATTCCTCTGGTTTTTCTCTAATAAGACCGAAGACAGGCGTCCTTATTCCATATGTTTGCCATTTTTGTTTGAGCAAGCCCTTGGATAAGGCCAGCTCTATAACCTTATAATCCGAGCCAATATAATTGACGTTATGCTCTTCGAACCAGGCATGTACGTTATGCGATATATTGCATCCATTTTCAGGAAGATGATCTATTCCGCAAAGCACAAGATCTGGCAAATGATTATTCAGGCTCAATTTGATGTCATCAATGCTCTCTGCATAGGATAAATAAGGCTCAAAACCAGCGTGCTTATAAATTTCGATCATGTGTAGGTATCTTGCATTGCGTTGCTCAGCAAGGCTCTGATCAAGGTTTCTCTTCATGATTACAAGTAATCGCATCTGGTCCTCCGCGTTGATTTTCCTTTTGCTCAATTCCTATATATAAATTTGTAACACAATTTGGAGAAACATGCTAATTTTTTTTGTCAATATCTAAAATTTTCTGGACTTTTGAAATATATGGACATTTCGAGACATAAAAAGCCAAATCCTGAGTTCGCTATCATGATATAATAGGCAAAAGATGAAAGCTGATAACGAGCGACAGCAAGAGCGCGATTTTATGGTTCGCTTCCAGATTGCGGCACGCGGTATAAGAGACAAGCGCGTGCTCGATGCTATGCGCCGGGTTCCTCGTCATCTCTTTGTGCCATCGTCTTACAGGGTCGAGGCCTACGAGGATTACCCTTTGCCAATAGGCTCGGGTCAGACCATTTCTCAGCCATTTATTGTTGCTTTTATGGCAGAGGCGCTCTTGCTCAAAGGAGACGAGCGAATTCTGGAAATAGGTACGGGCTCGGGCTATCAGACTGCTATACTCTCCTTGCTTGCTAAGGAAGTTTATAGTATAGAGCGCATCGACGCACTTTTAGATCGCGCCCGAACTATCCTAGAATCCCTTGAAATAACAAACGTCGAGCTTCGTCTGGCAGATGGTTTTTATGGATGGGAAGAGAAGGCTCCCTTTGATGCTATAATATTGAGCGCAGCGCCCTTTGATATTCCCAGCCTTCTGTTGCAGCAGCTGGCGGATGGCGGCAGGCTCGTTGGACCTGTCGGGCCTCTTGGAGCACAGACTCTCGTAAGGGTTACGAGGCACGGCCAACACTTCGAAACCGAGACTCTCCTGGATGTTGCCTTTGTGCCTATGCGCTCCGGGCTGAGCAAAGTCTAATGCAGGAATACTAAATCATTGGAGAGAATTATGTTTGCACAGAATTTGACATTTCCTCATTTCGAAGAGCAGATAAAGAAGATCGACACAGTTGTCATCCCAACCGGTAGCTTTGAGGCTCATGGCAGGCACTGTCCTCTGGGAACAGATATCATTATCCCGGAGCGTCTTTGCAAAGACCTGGATTCTGCCATGGGAGATCAAGTCCTTATCGCTCCTTCTATAAACTATGGTTACACGCCGCTCTTGAATGCTTTTTCTGGCACCATTCATCTTCCTGCAGA
>JAAYWE010000094.1 GCA_012516755.1 Treponema sp. | reverse complement strand
TGTCGAACTCCGCGGCGATTATTTCGACCACTACCGGAATGGAATATTGATGGAACGCATCTATATCGGCCGCAAGAGGCTGCAGACTGCAATAATCCTCGCCACCTACCAAAGCCATCATGAGAACGGCATCCGCACCGACAGCCAGCGCCGTCTCAGGGCTCACATGATTGAGATGAGCCTGCGGGTAGCTACTTGCAAGGCTCGAAGCGCCAAAGGAAGTCCTCAATACTAGTTTTTTCCTAAGAAAAGGAGAACGCGCAAGATTTCCTGCCAGACCGATATTCAAAATAAAGCCATCTAGAGGCGCAAAAGCGAGCTTATCCATCAAGCTCGAAATGTTCTCAAGCCCAGGCATTACCCCGCTCTGCGCATGATCGAGCGCCAATAAAAAGACATGCCCCTTATCATCGAAAAGCCTTTCGAAATTTCTTTTAAGACCATTTGTCAATCTATTTCTCCTTCTTGACTTGGTAGCCTTGTTGTATGGAGATTGCTGTTTTCCTGCTCGCTGGCGCTATAAACCAAGCCAACTGCATAATGCAACTGTAAGCCAGAGCGGCAAAGCTTGCTTCGGCTAAGACCATAATGCACCTGTAAGCTATAAGCCTAATGCGTGGTAAGACCATAATGCAACTTTGTGCATCACCAAATCGCATATAAATAGGATACATCGAGTTTTCATAGCTGTCAATAAAAAACAATACTGCTACGAACCTTGTATAAGAAGTTGAAGCATAAAGTAGAGAAGAGAGCTCTAGGCTGAACATACCCTAGAGCAATTGCTACATTAAAATTAGCTAAATTGTCTTTGTAATCGATTTTTCAAAGAAGACTTTTTGAAACTTTCAGATTAAAGATCCTTATCTATAGCCTTGCAATTCTGAATCTCAAAAAGAAGGCCAAAGATCGAAATGTGAGATAAAAACGATTTTCCATTGATTTTGGCCCAAAATTTATAGCGAGAGCGAAGAAAGACTCGATCCTAATTTAATCATTTATGGATCGGTCTCGGCAAGACCTTGAGACAGAATTATGCTGATATCTTTATCTACTGCAGGATTCGCATTAATTAAGGACTTGTTTTGAAGTTTTAAGATATGAAATACTTTCAGCTTAGCATGATAAAGAGGTTAGCGAATTTCAAAGGGAGACGAAAAGAATGGCTGAGAAAGACCTTTTTTCTTTGCTTGCTCGACTTAGAAATGAACCAGACGAAAGAGAATGGCTTGAATTCAATGATAGTTTTTATGATCCCCAGACAATTGGAGAATATTTTTCCGCCTTGGCTAATGGCGCTTGTCTAGCAGGGGAATCTCGGGGCTATCTAGTTTTTGGTATAGAAGATAAAAGCCATGAGATAGTTGGTACTCGCTTTTATCCATATAGAGAAAAAGCAAGAGGGAATCAAGACTTAATAATATGGCTATCTAGTGGCTTGGATCCAAAGGTTGGATTTAATATTCATGAGCTAAATCATCCTAAAGGCCATGTCGTAATCTTCGAAATAATATCAGCTTGGGATCGTCCAATTAAATTTCATGGAAAAGCCTTTATCCGTGTAGGAGCAAGCAAAATGGTATGCAATGAATAGCTTACAATCAAACAATGAATAACTAAGCGAACAAGTGTCAATTTTTCTCAATAAAAATGATAATTCAATATCAAATAATATATTATCCTTTGTTTGATTTTTTTCCATTAAGAATGATTAACAAAGGTCTAAACAAAGCAAAAACGGCACGCTCCAATAATAAAACATTACTGCTACGAACCTTGTATAAGAAGTTGAAGCATAAAGTAGAGAAGAGAGCGATAAAGAGGATGTACGGAGGTAATCCATGCATCCTTTTTCTTTCTGTCCTAATCCCACCTGTCCCCATCACCAAGTAGCTCCCGAGGGTAGCTGGTATGTCGCGCTCGGCTTTTATTACACCAAGTGTTTTGGCGATGTACCTCGTTATCGCTGCAAAACCTGCGGCCGCACCT
>JAAYWE010000093.1 GCA_012516755.1 Treponema sp. | reverse complement strand
TGTATTCCTAAGCTTCATTGCTTACATTTTTTAAAGTCCCCTTGAGGAACATCTCTATGGTTTCCCAGGGACATCTGCCCTGGTTTCTATACCCAAGGTGTGGCCTCTCATAGTTATACTCTTGGAGCCACCTGTCTAAATCAATTTGCAGGGATTCTACACTCTCGTAGAGCTTTTGCCTGAACGCCACCCTGAAAAATTCATCCAGAACAGTGCGGTTAAATCGTTCTACAAACCCATTCGTCTGCGGTCGTCTCACTTGTGTCCGCCGGTGTTCGATATCGTTCAGTGCTAGGTATAGTTCATAGGGATGAGCGTCTGTACCGCAATACTCGCGGCCATTATCGGTAAGAATCGCATTGACCGGTATTCCCAGCCCCTTGTAGAAGGGGAGTACATCATTGTGTACGACCGCCACGGCAGCCTCTGGTTGCTTAGTGGTATGCAGAAAACCAAACGCATAGCTTCCGAACGTATCAATTACTGTATGCAGGTGCACACGGCCAACACCCTTGAGGGTGCCGACAAAAAATGTATCCTGGCACAAGAGCTGCCCTGGACCGGCGCTTTCAACATGTCGCTCTTTGAAGCTCGGATTCTGCTTCTCAATGAAGGCTATTTGATCCGAGGAAAGCTCAATGCTCTGTTCAGCTGCCTTCTTTTCCAGCGCTAACCACCGGTCATATCGTGATCCTAGACCATGCTCGATTAAAATCTTCTGAATGGTGACATTGGAGACATACGGGCCTTCGAAGGACAAAAGCTTCTCGATCTTATTGCAGCCGTATGAAGGGTGCGCTAAGGCCAATTCGACAATCCTTGCTTGGACTTCGGGTTTTACCGTTTGCGGGTGACTCTTATGAATCGGCGGTAAGTCCTTAAGTCCCTCAAGACCATGGGTCTGAAAGCGCCGCTTCCACTCGTAGAACGAGGTGCGATCCATACCACGGCGCCGGCAGGCCTCGGAAACACTACCGAGCTGCTCAGCAAGCTCTAACACGCTCAATCTTTGCTTGGCGATCTTTAGGGCTACGTCCATTTTTAACCTCCTAAGCTTTACTATAATGCAAGTTTAGAAGCTTAGGAATACAGTTTATACTATCCCCCGACTTCCTGGGTACTTTTTTATCATGCCTCCTTATTATAATTTAGCGGTGTATTTTTTATAAAATACCTTATATTTTTAATAAAGCAAGTGAAAAATCTATGTTTCATGTTTAGTTAATTAAGAGAATATTCTTTTTAGAAAAAGCTTATTTATTATTACAGTTTTATAGGTTCGATCTATCGGATAAACCGGATACACTTTAAATAAAAGAAGAGTTTTAAGTGAAAGCGCTCTTGACTTCATCCTTCGCGCGCGTTGGCGAAAGTTTACATCTTGACGTATATTGTAATATTGTCATTTTGAGATAATAAAGCAAGCGGCTTATCGCCGCCTGCTATCAAAAGCTACATTCCCGCCACTACCGCGCCGTAACCATCAAAAAAGCTCTTCCTTAATGTGAACACTTGCCGCCAAAGTGTCATTCCCAGTATTCCCATCATTCCCAGTTACAGGCTTGTCTCTCAAAGTGGGAATAGTGGGAACGGTGGGAATGCGGTTGTTTATGGTATATTTTCCCGTTCCTATGGTCTTCAGAATCCCCAGCTCCGCCATCGCCTGCATCAAGTGTCCGACATTTGAGCGGTCTTTACCTAATGCCGTCGCCACTTGCCCAGGTTTTGCCGTACCGCCCAGCTCTCGTATTGCATCCATGATTTCGCGGCGTTCAGGTGAAAGCCCGATCTCTTCAGGTGTAGCATCGCTTAGGCTAAAGCCTAGAGGGTCAGTATTAAAGCATAGCGCAATCTTTCGGCTCTCAATATCGTTGCCGTCAATATGAAGTACTGCCTCTTTTTCGCCGCGCGTTCGGATCAGCGAGAAGACTACATCAGCGTTTGCTGAGATCCCAACCGATCCTATTACACCGTCCAGGTAGTCGGCTGATTCCATCTTGCGCCGGTGCGTTACAAGTAGGATCATCACGCCTAGATCGTTTGCAATTTGTCGTAAAGGCGATAACACACTATAGGTGTCTTGATAGCTGTTTGTATCTGCATCCATCGGCCAGAGCATTTGCATGACGTCAACGATTACAAGCCCATACCCATGTTCTTTGACGGCATCTGTTATGGTCTGCAAGCCCTCGTCGCCCTGAGTCCATTTGTGCGCGAAGTGTAGCATGTCGCTTGCTATAATACCCATTTTGAAGAGTCTTTGTTGCATGCGGCGCTCTGATAGCTCCATCTCAATGAAGAGCGTTTTTGTCAGCCTTGTAGGTAAGCCCAGGAATTCGCGCCCTCGACTCACCGCGTCTGCAAGCTGCAAAAGTAGCAGGGTTTTGCCTGCTGCCTTGCTTGCAGCCATCACCGCAAGGCCAGAGTCAGGAAGAGCTGAGTCCCAGAGGTACCGCGGCTCAGGAAAGCTTTTCTGCATGAGTGCCTTGCCGCTTATGATCTCTACTTTACTTAGCCGTTTTTGACGGTCGGCTTCAATCCTCGCAACCTGATCAATCGTCGCTTCAAAATCGTCGGATATTGTAGTCATGTTTCGGCCTCCTTGCGGAGAACGAACGCTAACGCGTCAAGCCTTGCGGTTACTTTCTCCATAAGAGAGCAGTTCCGGTAAATATCAGCAACATCGCGCCAATCCCACGCAATTATAATAATCGCCGCGCGTTCTATAGGCTCCAGTTCGCGCGGTTTTTCGGCTTGCACCTTTTGGCGAAAGTCTGCGCTGAGTATTTTTGCTGATTCGGGAAAGTTTCGAATTTCAGCCGCAAGGATCGCGATCTCTTCCTGCTCAAGCTGCCATATATCGGTTCTAGCGGCGATTTTGGCGAGCTTTTCAATAATCCATTCAGGGAGCTTGACATTGTTTGCAATATTTGTTATATTATTGCTAGATATACAATTACCGCTTCCCTTGCCCGCCCGCCCGGCGGGTTTTTTTACACTCGCCGCGGTCATCGCGAAACCTCCACTTTACGGGCACGGTTTCCCTGCGCGATCCGAATGGCCGCATCCGGCCGGGTGTGTGTGCCGCTCGTATCGGCGTGGTTCATCACGAAATCTTCAATTGCTTGATAGGGCACAAGAACCCGTGTGCCAATATGGAGAGAGGGGAGCATGCCATTCCTGACGAGATTCCAAACTGTGCGTGCGCTTACGCCCAGAGCATTGGCAGCGTCGTTAACGTTAAGCGCGACAGGGCGGATATGCGCGCTCATTTTTCGCCCCCTGCTTGGTAGGCTTTTTGGGCAAGGCGGTTTAGAATGTCGGCGGGGATAAGGATACGGCGGCCAATACGAATGTGTGGAATTGTGCCGTCATCAATGCGGCGTTCTAATGTTGGGATGCTTAAACCAAGCTGTTTTGCGGCTTCTCGGCGCGAGATAAACAATTTTGATGAAAGGTTTTGCATGGCGAACCCCCTGCATAATACCCCACCCAAGCCCTAACGGAGCAAAGGTGAGAAGATTATGCAAGGGACATGCCCCCGGATCAAGCAAAGTGTGCCAGCACGATAACCGAGATCATACGATCTCACTCGTGCTTTCAAACTCACATGATCCGGCTTCCTGCATCCCTATCTGCCCGGGGGCGACAGTTCAACAGGTTTGTTGCCGTAAAAAGGCCCTATTTGGGCCGATAATTCCCTCTAGCGATCTCAAGCGCGTTGCGTCCGAGGCCTCTGCCATGAACCGCGCGCCATGCGCTAACTTTGTGATCAAAATCAATTATTTTTATTGGCAAAAAATCATCAAGATTTTTGCCGGGCTTAAGCCATCGAGTAATCCTCACAATGTCAATATCGAGGATATCAGCAAGTTCTCGCCTCGAAAGGAAATTTGTGTTACGTAAAAAGACGAGATCCTTGCGCTTTATATAATTGTAGGCATCTGGATTTATTTTTGTAGCCGGAATTCCGTCGCCGAGGCGCAAGCCCATAGCGTACAGATCCCGCGCTAGCTTGCCAGCGGGCGTCGCTCTTTTAACTATCGTGCCTGCGGGCTCGTTGGCAAGCCGCCTCACTTTTTTAAGGTATGTGGGCAACGGCATCAAAGGTTTCAATCTCGCCATTCGCTTACTATCCTTTATCCTCAATATAATATATATTGCATAACGTGTCAAGTGCCATCACAATAGAAAGTATAATATTTTTAGAATTTTTGCGATACCACAATACATAGTGTACTTTTCAGCTTTTTGATCGCATGGAATTGTGCTCATGATCCGCTACTTTTTTGCCATACAGCGCGCTATCAAGGATCTCTCTTGCTTTCGCAAGTGTTTCGTCTTGTACATGATCCGAATATCTGCCAAGTGTAGCAAGTACGCGGTGTCCGGTGAGCTTGGCGGCCTCTCCGGGGCTTAACCCTGCATCAATGAGGCGTGTAGCATAGAGATGGCGAAGCCCGTGGAATACCAAATTCCGCGCCTTCTGTTCTTGGGCTGAAATGCCGATTGCGCGAAGTACTCGATCCCATCCGCGGGCGATAGTGGTTTGTGAAATAGGCTTCGATACATCGGCGGGATTGATTAAAACAAAATGATCAGGACCATCGCAGCCGATCTCTGCTGCGATCTTGCGCGCCTCGATGAGCATGTGTTCGAGCGTTGCTGATATTACAACCGTGCGCGCGGATCGCGCCTTTGGTTTTTTCATGCCGTCCGCATCGACGTAGTTCTGCTGAATTTGAATAATGCCGCGCTGAATGTCCACGTTACGCCATTGCAACGCCCGAAGCTCGCCGAGCCGTGCGCCTGTGTACGCCCCCAAAATAACGGCCAGCTTTTCCCTGAATCCCACACCGGGCATCCCATGGTTTTGCTTTTTGCCGGGCAATCTAGGCCTAGGCTTGGTATCTATGCGCGGCTGTCCTGCCTCGGTATACCATACCGGCAAGGTTTCAAGCTTAACAATCCTCTCAAGCTCTATCGCTGATAGTATACCGCGCTCTTGTGGTTTCTTTTCAGGTAACGCTATCCCTTTGAAAGAAATTTCAGGCATCACACCGCGGGCCGCAAGCCATGTACACGGTGCGCGGAGCGTATTGATTGCAGAATTGATAATATATCGCGAGGCGCCTTTTTTTCTTAGCTGTCGACAAAATTCATCAATGAGCATAAAGTTAACATCTGCCATCCATACGGTTTTGAATGGCGAGAAGTGAATAAAGTATCGGTTAACGTTCTTTTGGTTCTCGGCAATATAGTGCCCTGATAGCGGGCGGCCCGCATCGGCGAGATCTTGCAGGTATGGCGATTCAGCGCTATTCCAGAATAAAGCAAGCGCATCTACAACAGGCATCCGCGAAATACGTTCGGCCTCGGTGCCTTGGGCCTGTTTGAGCTCATTTTCAAGGATTATACGCTCACGTTCTTGTTTTGCTTTTGCAAGGCGTTTCTTCAACGCTAGCGCGCGAAAGTTTTCCGTCGCGAGCAATTTACCCGCGAATGCATGCGCCTTGTCCCGATTGTTGGTGCCAGAGGAACGGATAGAAAACACGGCTCCTGTATCATCAAAAAACTTTATATAGTATATTTTGGAACCGCTCGGTAAAGTTTTTAAGAACGCGAGGTACCGAATGCCTTCATTTTTTCTCGGCCTTGCCATGCTATCGCCTCCTCATTTTTGGTACCACTTTGCTTGGTACCACGGTATTTTTAAGGATGCAATATGCTGTAACTCATTATGGGCGCTGACGGATTTGAACCGCCGACCTACTGGGTGTAAACCAGCCGCTCTGACCAACTGAGCCAAGCGCCCTAAAATCCATTCATATAGCGGCTGAACACTAGCATGAGCCAGCCAGATGAGTCAAGCAAAATGACCTTAAAGGCAATGGATTCACAGAATCCTTGCCGAATAGCCTTATTTTTCCGTACATTTGTAATGCGGTTTCTTATTCCGCAATGCAAACATTAATATATTTTCATTATAATTCTATTAGGTGGTACAATATGTCGGCAAGCGAGCTTATACCAATAGATCAAATTCTGCCTGGTAAGCTGCCCGTAATAACGCTCATAGGAAAACCAATATTCCCGGGCATCTTTACGCCAATAATGGTTGGCAAGGAGCCGGACATTCAGCTTGTGGAACAGGCCATATCGGCTGATGGGATGATTGGTCTTGTGCTTCAAAAAGACGATTCTGACGAGCCGTCCTCGGATAATTTATTTCATGTTGGTACTGCTGCAAAGATCATAAAAAAAATCAATCTTCCAGACGGTGGCATCAATATCTTCATATCGACTTTCAAGCGTTTCAAGATTAAGAAATTCATCTCTAAGGAGCCGCCGATAATTACGGCAGTCAGTTATTTGGACGACGAGAATTATGACAACGATGAAGTAAAGGCTTTAACTCGAGCACTCATAAGTGAGATGAAGCAGCTTAGCGAAAATAACCCTCTCTTCTCTGAAGAGATGCGCCTCAACATGATCAATATCGACAATCCAGGTAAGATTGCCGATTTTATCACCAGCATACTCAATATCGAGAAAAAAGACCAGCAAGACATCCTCGAAACTCTAGATGTCCGCGAGCGCATGGAAAAAGTTCTTATTCATATCAACAGAGAGAAAGAGCTATTTAGGATTCAAAAAAAAGTCCAGGCTGAGATTAATGAAAAAATCGAAAAAAGCCAGCGAGAATACTTTCTTCGGGAAGAGCTCAAGGCTATCAAACAAGAACTTGGAATGGCCCCGGATGCGAGAAGTTCTGACTATCAGCGCTTCAGAGAAAAGATCGATTCATTTCAGTTTGAAGGCGAGATCAAGGAAATAGTCGAGCAGGAACTGGAAAAATTCAACCTCATGGAGCCTTCTTCCAGTGAATACATGGTGACTCGGAATTGGCTAGATCTTGTCTGTTCATTGCCCTGGAATACATCAATAACTGCTGATTTCGATATCAAGCATGCAAAGAAAGTACTCGAAGAGGACCACTATGGTCTACAGGATGTCAAGGATCGGATAATAGAATATCTAGCCGTGCGCAAGCTCAAAAAAGATACGCGTGGGACTATTCTATGTCTTGTTGGGCCGCCAGGTGTTGGTAAGACAAGCATTGGCAGGTCTGTAGCACGTGCTCTAGGCAAGCAATTCTTTAGATTCTCTGTGGGAGGAATGCGCGACGAAGCTGAGATCAAAGGACACCGCAGAACCTATGTTGGGGCTTTGCCGGGTAAGATCATCCAAGGTCTCAAGATCGCTAAAAGCCGAGATCCCGTATTTATGATAGATGA
This sequence comes from Treponema sp., assembly GCA_012516755.1. Taxonomy (GTDB): domain Bacteria; phylum Spirochaetota; class Spirochaetia; order Treponematales; family Rectinemataceae; genus Rectinema. The sequence goes on along the minus strand of JAAYWE010000093.1, from coordinate 5,441 downwards.
GATAGACAAAATGGGCATCTCCTACCAAGGAGATCCATCCAGCGCCCTGCTAGAAGTCCTCGATCCGGAGCAAAATTTTAGTTTCAGGGATCATTATCTCGATCTGCCGTTCGATATTTCGAACATTTTCTTTATTGTTACAGCAAATACTCTGGACACTATTCCCAGGCCCCTGCTCGATAGAATGGAAGTGATTCAGCTTCCCGGCTATGTAGACGTTGAGAAGATAGAGATTGCACGGCACTTTCTCATCCCTAGAAGTCTTGAAAGAAATGGACTAGGAAAGAATCAAGTGAAGTACACAAGAGGTGCTCTGCTCGCAATCATAGATGGCTATGCGCGCGAGGCTGGTGTCCGGAATCTCGAAAAGTCTCTCGACAAAATACATAGAAAAATCGCAAAGAGCATAGTCATCGAGAACAGACAAGAAGAAGAATTTAAAATAGATAAGCATGCGGTAGAAAAATACCTGGGCAAACCTATATTCCGTGACGAAGAGCTAAAGCGCGCCAGCAAGCCGGGCATGGCTATTGGATTGGCCTGGACCAGCCTGGGAGGGGATACTTTGCTCATTGAAGCCGTAGCTAACCCTGGTAAGGAAGGATTCAAACTGACCGGTCAGATGGGGCCTGTTATGCAGGAATCGGCGGGAATAGCCTATACTTATGTAAGGAATATTGCCGCTCAGAAGTATGGAATCCAGGCTGAATTCTTCGAATCAAGGCAGATACACCTCCATATCCCAGAAGGAGCCACTCCAAAGGATGGACCTTCTGCGGGAATTACCATGGCCACAGCTCTTCTTTCGCTTGTGATCAACAAGCGAATAAGAGATAGATTAGCTATGACTGGGGAGCTGAGCCTCACCGGGCAAGTTCTACCTGTTGGAGGATTGCGGGAAAAGACAGTTGCGGCAAAGCGCAACAAAATAAGGGAAATAATAATACCGGCTGCAAACGAGAAGGACCTAGATGAAATCCCTGAACATGTCAAGAAAGGACTTGTATTTCATCCGGTATCTCGAATGGAAGAAGTGATCGAAATAGTGTTTGGCTCATGATAGAATAACAAAACATGGCACTCTTGCCTTTTTTCTGTGGAAAAGATTGTGGAGGAGATGCATGTCCCCTTTTGGCCGAAGTTGAAGATGGCCATATAAGGGGTATGCATCTCAATCCGCTTGCGGGTCGATATATTAAGCCCTGCGGCAAGGGCTTTCGCGCTCACAAAAACCATGCGTCGCCAAGAAGATTGAAGACTCCTCTTCTGCGAACAGGGCGAAGAGGCTCAGGCCAATTTAGAGAAATTGGCTGGGATGAAGCTTTATCGTATATTGTGCAAAGACTTATTGATATCAGAGCCAAAGACGGGCCTGGTTCTGTACTCTGCATAGCCAGCAGTGGTTCGACTGGAGCCCTGCACAATAGCGAGACTTTGGCTCGTCGATTTTTCAACTCCATTGGCGGATGCGTAAATGTTAAAGGAAATTATTCATGTAATGCGGCAACATATGCGCTTTCGAGGCTTTTGGGCGCATCAAGGATGAATAGCGGATTTGATGCAGAGACAATTAGATATTCCAATCTTATAGTTCTGTGGGGCTCAAATCCATTCGAGGCAAGACTTGGCGCCGAACTTCCTGCTTATTTGATTGAAGCAAAAAAGAGAGGAGCGCGCATCATCGCTATCGATCCACGGCGGAGTATTTCGGCAAGAATTCTAAACGCCGAATGGATTGGCATAATTCCGGGTACAGATGCCGTCCTGGGCTATGCTCTGCTATTCGAAATGCTCCAAGATGCGCGATTCGATGCAGAATTTATCTCTAAATATTCGATTGGTTTCGAATCGTTAGCAGATTATGTGCTTGGGAAGATCGATGGAATCCAAAAGACTCCTCTATGGGCAAGCTCTATCTGTGGTGTCGATGCTAACGTGATCATTAGACTAGCCTCCTTCTTCTGGGATGAGAAGCCAGCCATGATTATTCCGGGTTATTCCATTCAAAGGGTAGCATATGGCGAAGAAGCTTTTCGGCTGACTATGGCTATACAGCTTGCTACTCGCAATAGTGGCCTGCTTGGTGCATCGACAGGATCGATAAACAACTGCCTTCCAGGAATCAAAGTTGGGACTCTAAAGGAATTGCCTTCCTCTTTGACTAAGGGAGCTTTTATCAAAGAGGGCTTTACTAAGGAGGCCCACCTATGGGAGGACAACCATAAATCTCAAGGGATAGAAGCGGAGTTGTTCACAAAGACAGTGCCTATACTTCGATGGGCCGATGCTGTGCTAAGTCCATCTTCTTATGGGCTTGGCTCTATTAAGGCTTTATATTCTGCTGGGGGGAACTTCCTTAATCAAGGCGCAAATGTAACAAAGAATATCAAGGCCTTTGAAAGTGTAGAATTTGCCGTGTGTCATGAACTATTTCTTACCCCTTCAGCTCGCTATTGCGATATTGTTCTGCCTGTTTCGGATGGATTCGAAAAGGAAGATATTGGCATTCCTTGGGCAGGCAATTATGTGCTCTATAAGCCGGAAATATGTAGAGCATTAGCAGGCACGCATTCGGATTATTGGATCTTTTCACAGTTATCTGAGCGTTTTGGTCTGGGATCTGTCTTTACAGAAGGGAGAACTGAATCCCAATGGATAGAACAATTTCTTGCTGAATCGGAAATTGCAGATATAGAAGCCTTTAGGATCGAGGGGATCTTTCTTAAGAAGGGCCTATTGCGAGGTGGGCTGGACGATTTTATTGCCGATCCTGTGCATTGTCCGATCGGAACGAACAGTGGCAAAATAGAATTTGCAAGTCCTTTATGGAACCAGAATATGACCTTGCATTGGCAAGGTCTAATGAAGAAAGGCTCGACAGAAGAATCTTTCAGAGAATTCCGGCTGTTGACGCCAAAAGTATCGAACTTCATCCATTCTCAGCGCATTGGCCAAGAAGACCGATCCGAATGCGCTCAAATTCATATCAACCCCAAGGATATGTCCGCCATTGGTGCTCAAGATGGCGAAATCCTCAAGGTTTGGAATAAAAACGGGACGCTTATGGCTTCAGCACTAGCCGATGACTGGGTCCAGCCCGGTACTGTATGGATCGAAGAAGGCATCTGGACAATGCCTATCGATGAAGTTGATCTTTGCGGAAACCCCAATATGCTCACCTCGGATGAAGGAACACTTGAGAGCATATCGAATATCATGCATGGGATACCTATATGCATAGGGCGGATTCCTGAGGCAACCATCGGCCATTGACTTTTGTTAGTCCATATACATTTTCTAATAGCCAGGATTGTCCATTATGCATAGTCATTCCTAGCTGTTTTAGGCTTGGGTCGATAGAAGGTTTGTCTATACCAAAGCCACTTGCGAGAAGCATCTCTATAAGCATCTTTGCGGCAAGAAAGCGCCTATCTTTTTGAACTGCAAAAGCGATAAAATCTGGCAAAAGGGAGACTACTTCCCAGGTAACCTGTTCTGCTTGCGAATAGTTTCCTGCGTCTTTGCTCTGGTCAGAAAAGCGAATAGGGAGGGCTCTGGAGATCTCTTCTATATGTGGGACTAGCCATTCGAGATCAAAAATACCTGTAGCGCAGTTGAAAAGGATGGCGGAACCCGATTTTTCTAGGTATTCTACTTCCTCAAGTCCTATTGCAGGCCCGATATCTACTACGTTTCTTGAACCGTTGGGGGCAAGGATTAGTATACCGCCCTTAACATCCACAGGTGTTCTGAATGCAAAATCAAAACCCGCGGGTTTTCCTGAGATAGCCAGGATAGCAAGCTCTATTGGATCTAGATAAGCCCCTGTATTGTCCACATTGCTGAGCATTGCATAGCGCATTCCTTGCTTTAGAAGAGTTCGATATATGTCGGCAAGTATCATGAAACTCTGACCATGACCACCTGGAATCGCAAGAGAAGAATTATGCTTTCCATAAGCTCGATCAAAAACGCGCTTTGGGAGCCCCTCGGTCGAATGGGTATATGCAGCTATTAGAGGTTGTATTCCGCTTACCCATTCACAGGGCTCTAGACCAACTACGTGTGCAAGGTCGCTTAGATATGGCGAGACTCGCATTTCTTCATAAGCCCTGAGAAGTTCTTCATGGTTGCCCACACTTGTCATCTGAAAAAGAGGCAAGAAATCAGGTTGTTTTTGATATGCAGAGGATGCAAGCGCTCCAGGTTTTCTTGACAATCTATCATGACCAAGTTCTTTTGCAATAAGAAGACGAGAGCGCATTTTTAGCTCTAGAAAACTTGCTCCAGCACTGCCATCAGGGTTGATATAAGCAGGAGTCAATCCTTTTGGTTTGTTTTCTATCTCTTTTGCCAGATCTTCAAAAGTCAGCCTTACTGCTTCGAATAGAGACTCATCTATAGAGCCATTCTTTTTGATGTCGATATAACTTGTAGCAGAACCACCATTCAAAACACCATAGGCGGTTTTTGGCAAAAGATGTTTGCCTATCTCTTCGAGGGCATTCTCGGTAAAGCAAAGCATTTCCCTTCCCATTTCCCTTATTTCGAAGATATTTTTATTACCAGCAGGAAATGCGGAATGGAGGAATATGTCATTATGCTCTAGATTCAAAATGGATTCTTGCTTGGGATATTTGAAAAGAATATTGTTAGGGCTTCTGTTCCTTATATCTATGACATGGATACCATCCAGAGGCGGCACTCCCGAAGGTATAACCTTTTCATAGTGATCGAATTGGCCAGCATTATAGCGATTGAGAATATCCAGCGTGAGGGCAATGTCGATGTTCTTTTTCTTCATGTCAGCGAGTAGCTCGATGTGCAAATCCTGTTCTTTCATCTAGAGTTTCCTTAGTGATGTGTGGAGAATTGAAGCGCTGCTATGGCAGCACCCATCAGAGAGATGTCATAATTCTTCACGATCAAAACCGGAGTTCTACAGAGTATATCGCGAATATGGGTGGCATAATTCCTCTCGAACCATCGCATGAATCTTGACTTTTCGATGAGCCAATCCTCATTTTTGGATGATATACCGCCTGCAAGCCAGACTCCTCCAGCAGGCAAAAAGATGGACACGAGATTGGCAGCCTTGAGCGCATATAGCCGAACGAACAGTTCCATTGTCAAGCTGCAAAATGCATCAGACCTGGCATTTTGTGAAATAAGAGCCGGCCACTCAAATCGTGGTAAATCAAGGATATTTCGAGCAGTATCGGAGAGGCCCTTTTCCAGCGCTTTTTGCGAAATCTCATAGTCGCCTTCCACGATACTCATTGCTAGATCTTCTGTGCATATAAATTCAAATATATTTGCAATGCCCTGGCCTGAGATAGCTAGTTCAGCACCTGGCACATAATCATATTTCTTGCGAAGCCACGCGTAAAAGGAATCGCTCAGCCTATCGAAACAGGACAATTCGGAATGTCCACCTTCGG
>JAAYWE010000092.1 GCA_012516755.1 Treponema sp. | reverse complement strand
TGAGGTCTATAGTCAGAATCCCCGCATGGTCAGATAGGAAGGTCGCCGAAGAAGAGCTGCCGTTTGTCTGAAGCTGTGAGACTCTCTGGAAAAAGACCTTCAATTCCGAATCGCGGCGTGAGTTCTCTCCTGAGATAATAACCGGAATCGATGCATCGAAGCGCACGAAACGAGCCGCCTGTCCACCAGGAGTCCAGCCTTCTTCGGGGAGCATAGGCTCTAGACCACTCCAATCCGCTACAATTGTCGATTCGTTTTCGAACTTGATTCTGAGATTTGATCCTTCGAATACAAGCCAATCTCCTATCTGGCTGACTGAACCGAAACTAAATGCCTTAGAATAGCCAGGAAGTTCTATTCTAACCTGAGAATTCTTTGCGTCCGCAAAAAGGCCATATTGTAGCAGGAAAAGGTCGGGATCCACGGTGTCTTCATCTAGCATGAGCTGAAAATAAGCCGGACGCCAAGGTTTTGCGTATATCATATCGAGCAATGAAACACTTGGAGTCGGAGCCGTTGTTAGTACCGGCACACTTACGCCCTCTTTTTCCTCATATAAAATCATGGTATTGCTGAATACATAGCCTCGGGTGCCATCGGCAGCTTGCACAAAATACCACTCTCCGGGGAGCGCTTTTCCACCGGTGAATACGGCTTCGCCTTCCACTCTGTTGAGAACTTTCACCGATTCGCCAATCATCAGCCGATAGACTCTTCTGCCGGTCACGCTTGGCTTGTCGCGCACAGGAAGACCATCTCGCCCCGCGCTCAGGTAATATAGAGCATAAGGTGCAAATTCCCTTGCCCTCTTTTCCGCGGCTTTTTTCGAAGCAAAAAACTCAATCGTTGCAAATGGCACTTCTATTTTTGTCTTGCTATCGTCCGGCAAGCCGATCATATAGGTTTTGCTTATGTTTGATTTCAGGTAAACTGGGACGATAGAGCCTGCTTTGGCCGTTGTTCCCTTTACGGACCAGATGACCAAACCCCATCCTTCCAATCTCGCACAACTGGCCAGCAAAATGCAGAATAAAATGAGAACAAGGCCAACAATCGAAAAAACCCCTTTACTGACACCCTGATCTCTTCTTTCTTCGAAATTCATACAGCGAGAGTGTACAATGAGCAAAAGATTCTTGCTAGTGTTTTTGGTCGGCACAAAGATGCTATAATAAACCATATGTCCGAGACGCCATCTCAAAAATCGCTAGAACTCAAGGAAAACTACGTAAACTCGCCTGGAATCCATGCTGCTATTGAAATGGGTTCCACCGGTATACGCCTCATAATCGCCGAAATCGATTCGAAAGGAGACCTGAAGATACTCGATAGAGCATCCAAACAATCTCGTATTGGTCGCGATGTGTTTACAATGGGAAGCATTTCTCGGGATGGCATGAGAGAAACCATTGCTATACTTGACTCATTCAGTGAGCTTCTAGCGGGTTATGATCTGCATCCTTCGGATATTCAGGTAATGGGAACGAGCGCGCTCCGAGAAGCCTCGAACAGAGACACTTTTATGGATCGCATAAGTCTGCAGACAGGATTCCGTGTTCGGATCATTGAGGACATCGAAGAGAATCATCTTATGTACCTGGCAGTAAAAAAGGCGCTCGAGGACGAAAGGTCCTATCTTAGTCGCTCGAATGCGATGATTCTGGAGGTAGGGGGTGGCACTACAGAGCTTATGATTCTAAGAAAGGGCCAAATGGTTTCCAGCCATAGCCTTAGCATAGGCACTCTTAGAATAGATGAACAGATCCGCGAATCAGCACAGCAACCCAGGCAATTCATAGAAATGTATCTCGAAAGCAATATAAGAACAGCTTGCGATATCTTGGCCGAAGATTTGCAACTCGATTCTTTGCGCATATTCGTCCTTATTGGTGCAGATGCGCGCTTTGCCGCAAACTGCCTTTCAGAAAAGGTCTTCGGCAACTACGCGGTACTGGACCGCAAACAGTTCATCGAATTTGCAGACTATGTTGCCAACATGTCCACCGAGGAATGCATGGCACAATATCACCTTTCATGGAATGAAGTCGAAAACTATACCGCAGGGCTCACCATTGAACGCATGTTTCTTGAAAGAACAGGAGCAGATACGATTATCGTACCCAATATCTCTATTCGCGAAGGAATTCTGCTTGCGCAGGTCCAGGGAATGAATAAAAAAATCGAAGAGGAACTACGCAGACAGGTAGTAGCATCGGCTCGTGCTCTTGGCAAACGCTTCCATTACGATGAGGCTCATGCCGCTCATGTAAGGAACATCAGTCTTAAGATATTCGATGCCCTAAAAAAGGAACATGGCCTTGGCATTCATGAGAGAATGTTGCTCGAAATCTCAGCGATTCTCCATGATATAGGGACTTACCTAAGAACAAGTGGACACCATAAACACAGCGAATATATAGTTGCCAACTCCGAGATCTTCGGTCTCAATATGGATGATATCAACATAGTATCTAATGTAGTTCGCTATCATCGAAAATCTCAGCCGCTTTCGACCCACGTCAATTTCATCGCCCTTCCGCGAGAAAGCCGCATAATAGTGCTCAAATTGGCAGCCATTCTGCGCGTCGCGGATGCGCTCGATCGAAGTCACCTGGGCCGTATCAAAGAGCTGTCTTTTGAACGAACGGAGGATAGGTTTATAATTCGAACTTCGGAGTCGCTGGATTTCTCGTTGGAAAAACTCTCTCTCGCGGAGAAAGGCGACATGTTCGAAGATGTCTTTGGGCTCATACCTGTTTTGATCTAAGACATATTGATGTGAGCACAAATAGAGAAGAGTATGAAAGAACTTCCGATGCTAAACCGTGAGCTTTCGTGGCTGGATTACAATGCCCGTGTTTTGCAGGAAGGACTCAAAGGCTCTTTGCCTCTCCTCGAACAGCTCAATTTTATGTGTATTTTTGCATCCAATCTGGATGAATTCTTCATGGTTCGTGTCGCTGCCGTCAAGACAGCCGTACAGACGGGGCAGACAGGCCAGACGAATGAAGAATGGGCTGGTATGGAGCCTCGTGCGCTTCTGGAGGCTATTCATGAGAAAGTTCAAGCCAGCTATGATAAGCTCCATATGCATTTGCATGGCACGATTCTCCCCAGTCTGGTTCAACACGGTATTCAATTTGTTCAAGAAAAAGACTGGACAACCAAAGAAAGCAGATATCTCGAAAGGCTTTTTGCGGAAAGGATATATCCTCTCCTTACTCCCTTGCGGCTAGAAGATAACCATTTCCCATCGACAGGCAGTCTTCAGGTCCATGTCGCATTTAGACTCGAAGAGAATGACTCTGTGGCTATTATTCAAGTGCCCAAGAATATCGACCGTTTCATCATTCTGCCTCAATATCTAAGTCTTGAGCCGGATAATTCTGCAAATTCGATGGTTATTGCAGCCTTTCGCGTTGCTCTCCTGGAAGATGTGATTCTGGCATTTGGAAGTAAACTCTTTGCCGGCCTAAAAATATCGAGTGGCCTTATATTCAAGGTAAACAGAGATGCAGATTTCAGCGTGGATGAAGATAGGGATGATGATTTCTTGACCGCTATGGAGGAAGTATTGACCGGGCGGCAAAATTCTACGCCTGTGCGGATGGTTTATTCCGGAGAAGATCAGGTTCTCATAGATGCCCTGAGGCAAAGCCTCTCGCTCGATGCCCTGGATCTATATCAGGCCGACTGGCTTATAGACCTGGGAAGAGTCGATGAGCTCTGCAATCCAGAATTCTACAAGGCTCATGGCTTTACACCGGATAGAGTGCTATTCTTCCAGCCCTGGAAACCTGTCCAGCTATTCGAAGAAAAGGGCAGCATCTTCGATTGGATCGATGAACATGACCGATTCGTAAATCTGCCTTATGAATCCTTCGATGTGGTCCAGCGCTTCATAGAAGAAAGCGCTAGCGATCCATCGGTTCTGGGAATAAAAATGACACTCTATAGAACAAGTGGCATGAATTCGCCTATTGTGCATGCCCTTGCAAAGGCCGCGCGAAGTGGAAAGCAAGTTGTTGTTCTCCTCGAGCTCAAGGCGCGATTCGATGAAGAAAAGAATATCTCATGGGCTACCGAGCTTGAACAGGCAGGAGCAATCGTTACCTACGGAGTCGCTCGGCTTAAGGTACATGCAAAAGCAGCTTTGATCATCAGAAGGCGGCAGGATGGAAGTATTGCCCGATATATTCACCTATCGACCGGTAATTACAACGAAAAGACCGCGCGAAATTATGTCGATTTCTGTCTATTCACCGCAAACCCTAGTCTATGCACGGACATTGCTCTTTTTTTCAACATTCTAACTGGCTATTCGAACATACAATCGCTCTCTCTAATCGCCCTTAGCCCCTTCGATCTCAAAGACCGCATCATCGGATTTATAGAAAGAGAAGCCGCCCAAACCACTCCGGAATCGCCGGGTTTTATAATTGCAAAGCTCAATTCTTTATCGGACCCTGACTTGATAGCGGCTCTCTACCGGGCTTCTGCCAAGGGAGTACAGATAAAGCTCAATGTGAGGGGGGTTTGTACGCTGATCCCCGGGATGGCAGGGCTTTCCGAAAACATCGAGGTCTGCTCGGTCTTAGGACGCTATCTCGAGCATGGCCGAATGCTGTATTTCCGAAACGGTGGCTCGGAAGAACTATATATCTCCAGCGCCGACTGGCTCCAGCGAAACATGAAGAAAAGACTGGAGTTGCTTTTCCCGGTGCTAGATAAGGAAATCAAAGCACGATGTAAGGACATCTTGAATATCTATTTTGCAGACAACACACATGCCTACAGGCTCAAAAATGATGGCACCTGGATGGACCTTTCTCTCTCTCGACGTCCGGAAGATCCGCTTTTATATGCACAGGAGAAACTTCATAAGATGACCAAAAAGACGGTTCGAAACCTTGAAGAAAAGCAGGAAATCCTTCAGGTGAGGCGATCGAAAGGGAAGTCTATCGGCCAATCGATTCCATGATGTTGTCTTTGATAGTAATATCAAAATTGCAGGTACGGAAGAAATGAAAGCAACAAAAGAGACTTTGGATCATATCCGAAAGAAAAAGGCATACTTTGTCAACAAACCCAATCCGCTCATGATGAGGCATGCGCTCCGAACTCTGGGAACAACATATGAGGAGACAATTATTGTAGGCGACAGAATGGATACCGACATAATAGCAGGCATAGAGTCTCAAATAGAAACCATACTCGTCCTAACAGGCGTTAGCGATGAGAAAGATATGCCCAAATTCGCCTATGCACCCACTTTTGTGCTCGAGAGTGTCTCGGAAATACCACAATGATTCTTTCACAATGAGACATATTTGAAGTATCAATCCTTTAGGCGAATGAGGCTGGCGGGTATTCTTGGTAGTATGTCGCCCTCGGCAATTCGCACTTCTTTTCCAGAAAGCAGATCCGTTCCTTCGATGTCAAAGAGAGCGCGAGGCATAGATTCCTCTGCAAACGAAATTCTCCTTTGAGATTTAACACCGCTGGATTTTGGCCCAGAAGTACCCAATTCAGGCTGTATCACAAGAAGATAATTCCCTTTTATTATCATGGATCGATCGATCAAATAAGGACTTATTGCGGGTTCGACACTCCTTAGACAATAGATGACTTCTTCTCTTACGGCGCAATTGTTCGATGTGCGGTTCTGGACGGTTCGGGTTCTCGGCGCTTTATCTCGGCTGGCCATGTCTTGGTCAGTAATATCTTGAAGCGCGGCATCACCCTTAATTAACCATGAAAAAAAAGGGGCTTCCTTTTTTGCTTCTTTTGTAGCCCGCAGGCTCGCAATAAAATAGCGCTCGAACTCTTTATCTCCACGCTCTAAATCTATAGGATCCTTTTCGAAAAGACTGGGCATATGCTCTAAAGCCAATTCCTGCCCCATATAGCTCATCGCTACTCCAGGCAAGAATTGATAAAAAGGAGTCATTGCGCGCAGCTTCGCTCCATTTCCAAATCTATGAGCCGCACGCTCTTGATCATGGTTTTCAAGAAACCTGAGCTTTTTTGCCCCTTTTGGATAGAGGGTCTCCTGAACGTAGAGATATTCCAAGTATCGCTCAAAGGGCATCCCTTGCTCCCATATTTTCTCAAGCCTTTCCCAACCATCGTAATCATAAGTCAGGTCGAAAGCAGCTACATGCAACTCAGGCTCACTCCATGAATTGTACCCAAGCAATCGCATTTTCCTTAAGAAAGCTGGATGAACGCTCTCCGCGAGCCAAAGAAGCTGGGCTCTCTCCTCCTTAATTCCGGGATCGTATTGATTTACGCGTTGTCGAGCCTGTCTCCAAAACTCGCTCGGGACAAGCGATGCCACATCACAACGAAAACCGTCCACTCCCCTATCTCTCCAAATTGTCAGTGTGTCGATTAGCTCAAGCCAGAGATGAGGCGAGCTCCTGTAATCAAAATCTACCACATCGCTCCAATTTTCGCATTTTCTCCATGGAAGCCCATCCGCGGCTCTAAGAAACCAGTCCGGATGCTCGTGCACAAGCACCGAATCGGGTGAAGTATGATTGAATACAACATCTATCATGAGCTTTAGCCCATGAGCATGCACCTCTTGTACAAAGGCAGCAAAATCATCTTCGTCTCCCAGCTCAGGATTGATCTTACGATAGTCTTTTATGGCATAGGGACTGCCAAGAGTCCCCTTGCGAGCCTTTTCACCTATAGGATGTATAGGCGTGAGATATATCCATTCAAAACCCATGTCGGCGATGCGCTTGAGCTCTGGTATAGCTGCGCAAAAAGTTCCTTCTTTAGTAAAATTACGCAAAAATATCTGATAGATAGAGCTGCTTTCATGAATCATCGATAGCTTCTCCTTCATATTTTAATAGGCATGTAAATAGAATAAACAATAACAGAGCGCCGCAAAACCGGCAAGGAAGGCGAAAGATCATCGGCATAAATAAGCGCTTGGGCAGAAAGCAGGCTGACAGGCCAAAGAGTGTAGTATATGCTTAATAAGTCAGGCTTGGTCATAAATCGACCTGAGCAAGAAGCTC
>JAAYWE010000091.1 GCA_012516755.1 Treponema sp. | reverse complement strand
GTGCTGGTTGACAGACCAGACAATGCGGCAAGATTTTTGCTCTTGGGAAGCGCCTCTCCGACGCTCGTGCGCGGTGTGTCAGAAACATTGGCGGGCAGGACTAGCTTTGTCGATATGGCAGGCTTTACGTTGGAAGAAGTGGGAAGTAGTGAGTGGCGGCAACTCTGGCTCCGCGGAGGGTTTCCCCGGTCCTGGCTTGCAGATTCAGATGCGCTGAGCTTTGAATGGAAAAAAGCATTTATCCGTACTTTTCTTGAAAGAGACATACCGCAACTGGGAATTTCTATACCAGCTGCAGCCCTGTCCAGGTTTTGGACCATGATCGCGCATTCCCATGGACAAATTTGGAATGGATCAGCATTGTCAAGGTCGTTCGGAGTGAGCGAAAAAACAGTAAAGCGCTATCTAGAAATTCTGGAAGGCACCTTTCTTGTACGGACGCTGCCTCCTTGGCATGATAATTTAGGAAAGCGGCTTGTAAAATCGCCCAAAGTATATATTCGCGATAGCGGGATCCTGCATGCACTGCTTGGAATAGACACCATGGACGCTTTGCTGTCCCACCTTATAGCCGGTGCTTCCTGGGAAGGATTTGCGGTTGAAACTGTGCGTGCACGCTTCCCCGATTCCCAAGCCTTTTTCTATGCGACTCATGGCGGGGCAGAGCTTGATCTTCTTCTCATATACCATAACAGACGCTATGGATTTGATATGAAGTTGAATGAGGCTCCAAAGCTGACTCGTTCGATGATGGTGTCCATAGAGGATCTCAAACTCGATGGCCTATTCGTTATCTATCCTGGAACACGACAGTATCCTCTCTCCGAGCGCGTGAGCGCGGTTCCCATCAGCCTTCTTGAAGAATATATCGGCCTAAAAGTCATGAACTGAAAGTCTTGAACTGAAGAATTCTATAGTGAGCCTGCAATACTAACCAATTTTCTCGTAATCTTGAAGAATGCCTAGCCATTTTAGTAGTAGCAAATAAGAGAGGATTATTATGGTCATAAGCACTTCTAAACATCTAAAAAAGCAAGAGAAAGCTCAAATGATTCAGCGTATCGAAAGCTTTTCTGATCATTACGCAATGCTATTTGAAAAGGGAGCAGCGCAAGAAGAATACGAGTCAGTGTCTCGCAATTACGTTTTGCAGAAGATAGCGGAATACTATGCACAGTAATTTCATTTCCTTATCCCGTAAATCCTGCATCATCCTATCATCCAGTCGAAAGAAAGATTTTTCTCTATTCTGCCCTTGACTTATCATGATAGTATCATTATTCTGATAAAGGAGGATGCAGATGCCTATAATTCGACCTATTTCTGATCTTCGCAATAGCTTTGCCAGTATCTCGGAGATTGTCCATACTGAGAATGAGCCAGTATTCCTTACTAAGAATGGCAGTGGAGATATGGTTGTCATGTCGCTCGAGTATTACGAGCAGCACATTGCACGAATTGAGCTCTATCAGAAACTCAATGAAGCTCGCGAGGAGATTCAAAATGGAGCTATCGGAAAAGATGCCCATGAGGTACTTCAGGGTCTCATTCATTCATGAGCGACAAGAAATATAACGTCCTTATTTATCCTACTGCAGAAACAGATCTCTACGAGATAAGAGAATATTTTGAGACTATACTCAGAACATCCCCGGTTCCTTTATTTAAGAAGTTTTATGCTCAGATTGATATTTTGGAAAGAACGCCGTATATCTATCCAGTTGTAAAAGATGCCTATTTGCAACAATTGGGATATCGAATGGTTCCAATAGACAATTTTCTTCTATTCTATATCGTGAAGGAAGACGAGGTACAAATTCATCGGTTCTTATATGGCAAAAGGGATTATTTGAATATTATTGGATCCTAAGCAGCATATTGATGGCCGTCGGCATTGCAATGCTCACATTTCCTAGTGCAGCAAGAATTATCCTGTTCATCCTGCATCATCCTGACATCCTGTCAAGACATTATCCCTTTCATCCCGTCAAAAATATCAAATTGTACAACTTGACTATGTTGTTCTATTGCGCTATTTTGAAACTATGAAAAACTTACC
>JAAYWE010000090.1 GCA_012516755.1 Treponema sp. | reverse complement strand
TTTTATATGGATCAACATCCTCCAGCTCTATATCGGTAACTTCAATCCAAATACCAAAAACTCCTTTAGGCAACCCATTCTTAGAAAATTTTTGTAGCTTTTTATTGTTTTTCAATCGTTTATTGAATGCCTTGGGGAATGCTGGTCGCACATATCGGCGCTCAAGCCACTTCTTTAGAGCATCCCTTCCTTCTTCATCGAGCTGGATATTTTCAAGTTTCTTTGCATTACAGAATGATTCTTTGAGAACTCTAAAGCGATCATGTATTGAGAATCTAATTGTCTGATCTTTTATTGGTATATCGATTATTCTTGGACTCTTTAAATCTGCAAATTTTCGACAAATGGTTGGATTAATTATGCCGGCAAGCAACTCAATATAAGGCTCTTTATCAGCAGAAGCGACAATATCACAATCCTGAGAAATTACACAAAGGACACAGTCTTTTATAGTTGAAGGCCTCTTATCGATTGATGCATTGAGCAAATTATTTGTCTGTCCAGAGTCAACAATGTCTCCTTGATGCCAATCAACTTCCCAGAACCTTTCTTCAATTGTTTGCATTGTAGAATTATGCCCCTCTGTAGATACTCAAAAGGTTATCTTCGAGAATCTTCTTCTTGGACTCTTCGGAAAGGATAACTTTAGATTTGGCCTCGCTTTCCGCCAGACGTTTAGCGCGCTTTTGGGACATCTGACGTATCTCTTTGACCATAGCGCGGATTTCTTCTTCATCTAATTCTGGTTCAGAAAGTGCTTCGATGAGGCTTTTTTTGAAGGCTCCAAAAGGCTTTTCTATATAGCCATAGAATATAGGAGACCATGTTCCAGTTTCTGAGGGCTCTATCAATGAATACAGCTTTTGGATTGTTCGCATATTCTCTAAGCCAGGTTCGCTTTGACCTTTGAGCCATGCATAGAGCGAAGGCCTACTAACATGCAAGATTCGAGCAAGGTCGCTCTTACTCAATCCAAAGAAAGAGATAATTGCTCGAATCTTATCTGATACAATAGGCTCAATAGGAAACTGAACAGTTCTGTCTAGAGACATTATAGAACTAAATGCGCTTGTGCTTGAAAATATAGACTCAAATATCTTTTCCATATAACCACTGGGTGTTGTTGCTCTCTCTGAAGACTCTACACCGTACACATATGTGTCAATTACATCCATTTTTTCACTCCTTCCTCTGTAATTACCGATTGAAAAAAGACTTCGTCAATTGTGTCATGTAAAGCAAAATAAATATCTTCCAGTTGGTCTATTGGAATGCCTATGCAATTCGATGGAAATGGATTTTCGCATCCATGATCCATGTCGATCAGCGCAAAATCATCATTAACATCGATGATAGGAAGACGCACAGGCGCTTCACTATAGAGATCAGAAGGGAGATCCAGCTGTTCTGCGTTGCGCAAAATTCGGATGGAGAGCATTCCTTTCTGGCCGTTTCTTAATTCTGTATCTGCGACTTCTATGTGCGTATATCGTTTTTTCTTATTCTTAAAATATGGAGAAGCCATACCTTGCATCGAAGGGCGAAGATATGAATCGATATCATCATCGTGAGACTGCCGAGTGACCTGGTCTACATAGCGTAGACCAAGGCGGCCAGCGATGCCATGAGTCCCATGTTCTGTAATATCAAGTACTGGTTTAAGGATAGAAAAGTAGAGCTCGATGAATTTTTCAAAAGATTCATAAGCAGTTGTTTGAAGCAAAATCTGATCTTGATCCAATATTACGGATGTGTGTCTTTCGGGGGTTTCGAATTTCCACTGGCAAACTGCAACTTGTTCAAGTCCAGAAGGAGAAGCTTCTAACTTTGCTATATTCTTACGATATACCAATGGAAAGCCATTTTTCCTCAATTGATCCTGGATAGCAGGGATATAATCCGAGATATTGAGAAGAGAAGAAAATCGAAGCTGAATAAGCACTAGCGTAAGCGGCTGTTTGCTCAATGGAATAGTCCTGCATTGTCTCTTTGATTGCATCGTGCACTCCTTCTGCGTAATCCCCTTGATTCTTTTCTATTACTTTACACCTCACTTTACAAACCTGCAAGAGGAAGCTTCGTCATTTTTTGCAATACAAGCACACTTCTATATATTTCGCCCATTTTTATCGATTTCGCTTCGATATTTTCGATTATTTTTCGACAATGTTTTTTATTTCGCTGATCTCTTCCTTAATCAATAGCAACTTTTTATTAAAATAACCTTCCTTACTTCTTCATCAATAGCAGATCAGCGCCGATCTGTACAATTTCGATGTCTTCGCACAGTTTAGATAGGTTTTCGGCAGAAGTAGCTGGCATCCTAAAGCAAAAGAATGCTGGAGAATGAAGCAGGCTTATATAATCTACATAGCGGCTATCCATTGCATAGAAAGCAGAAAGGAGCAGGAATGCAGCATTGCGCTCATCATTTATGGTTATCAGTTCACCCCTGCAATATCTACCTTTGCGATTATTGTCCCGTATGAGATCCCAAGCGATAAAGGAGCGAAGTACGTATCTAGATGTTCGCATGATAGTTTGTCTATCGCCGTACATTTCTTTCAGCCTGGAGACAATCTGAGATGCGGTTGCATTCTCTTGCAGATTGATGAGACGCCCTGTCTGTAAAGCTATGTTGAACCAATAGGGATATGCAGCACAGAGCATGCCGAAATGAATGGATATATGATCTTCTGCCCCTTCTCGCAAAAGCTCCAGTCCAGCATTGCGAAGATTAGAGATTTCTGGATGAGGCTCGACCCAGCAGTTCATTAGTATTGTAACTGCAAGTTTGCAATTATGCTCGCTTCTTGCAAGTTCTAGACCACTACCCCGCCTGTTCGCAAGATATTCAGTAAGTTCTTGTCTTATCTCGTTTGGAGAAAGCCCAACTAGTAACAGATTCGTAGCCTTCTCCATCCATTCGAGGCGGATAGTTTGCTTAATGCCTATTGACATATAGCGGTTCTTTTCCACTTCAGTTCCTTTCTACTCTTATGAGCGGCACGATGACTTCATCGATGGAAATACCGCCGTGGCTGACTGCTTTCTCTCTTTCGCTGATAAACGCACTGTTTCCTGTAGCAAGCAAAGGATAATAGCCCTCGGGCAACCCTATTGGCTTCCATTTGCAACCAAAAGGAGATTTCTTAGCAGCAACATCTCTTAAGTTTTCGGATGTATACATTCGCGCACGTTCACCTCTGCCAATGGCAAGAATACCTTCTCCGCTGAGTCGCCCTTTCCCTTCGCATTCAATATTTCCATGATCTGAGGTGATCCATACTAAATACCCTCTCTTAGTTAGCTCATCGAGTAGCATCTCTAGAAAGCCCTGCTCTAGCCACAATTTAATCATGTTATGCATACCACCTGAGCCTAGCAAATTCCCATGCATTATTTCATCGATGATATTGATAACTAGCCCAGCAACTATTGGCGTTCTTAAACTGTCGAGGCTATGAAGAATCTCCTGAGGGTTACTTTTTTCGATTGCCTTTTGGTAATACAAGGCTCCGCGCATAATTTGCGTCTTTTCTTCCCACGACTGTTTCCACAGCGCTTCTTCCTGTGATGTTGACGCAATGTATTTACCAAAATTGATGGGGATTTTCCCTGAAAAAATCGCTTGGCGAGAAATACTTGTCAATGTCGGAACCCATGAAAATATCGCTGTCTCTCGAAATTTCAATGGAGCTTTGTTAGATTCGAAATAGTGCCGAATATTGAGCCATTGTGACAGAGAGAGACCATCGATCACAATAAGTGCTAAATTGCAATTTGGATATTCTTCAAAGTGCCGCTCCAACATGCGATGAACATGATGTACCATTACAGGCTCTACAGGAGAAAGGTTAATGAGCAATTTGAAAGATTGGGAGAGCCATTCTGAGAAACGATCATCTATGAATTTTCTCATCTCGTAGAGCGCCTGAAGGTCTTCCGCATTTCCTTCTATCTCTACAAGCATTGACAATTCAGCCCAGAGCAATGAAAAATCCTGCCATTGTCGGTAATCGGATTCTTCCGAAGGAATGTGCGCTTCTACAAGTTTGGACAATTGCGCAATTCGCGCTTGTTTTCTTATTTCAGGGTGCACAATAATACCACACTGCTCCCAGGAATTTAGAAATTTCTCTGGTGTATCTGTAGCGACTGGTTTCAATATGCCTTCGACAAAGAGATTGTCTATGAAAGGGCGTATTCTGTTTTCTCCAAAAGGCAAGATGGCGGGGCCCGGAATTCTAAACGGCTGTTTTACATTATTGGAGTCAAATATCTCATCTTTTTGCTTGTGATTGAGGTATAAAGGCCAGCGCTCCTGTAAAAAGTCATAAAATGCTTTGCTATCTTTAACGAGCTTTTCAACAGGCCAATTCTTCAAGTATGGTTTCTCTTTCAACGCAGGGATAAGGCGCTTTGCAGAGAGTTCATCTATTCCAATTCGGCTATAATGTATACGCAGAAGTTCGCCAAGGAGCTCTTCATCAGTATCGATCAATTCAGGTTGCAGACCATAGACCAGTTTTAGGATTGTATCGATCGTGGCATTATCGCCGAGTAACTCAGATGAAAGCAAATGCTTCTTAGCATATAATGCATCGATTAGATGGATATCGAGATTCTTCAAGATTGGATAGCTGAGAGTTGGGAAGATATCTGCCAGTCCATAAGAGAGAATTCTTCCTTTTTTTAATAGGTCGTATGGCAGCTGGAT
>JAAYWE010000089.1 GCA_012516755.1 Treponema sp. | reverse complement strand
TACTGAAGTTACTGACCAATAGCCTTCCGGAAATTGAGAAGGCTTACTTGTTACCGCACCAGATGACGCGAATTTGCGCCCGGTTGAATCTGCCGGCATAAATGGTGCTTTTTGTGTGTCTACGACTCGATTATGAACATCGATTTCAAACACCTCTTTTGGAGGAATTCGCCCCAATCTTGCCTCGTACTCATTATCGATGACATTCACTTTTAGTTTTGTCCGATCACGATTCAGCGACATACGCACATCCCCTCCCGTTACTGCGGCACACTCATCCTGACCAAGGGGTTCGCCAAGATTGAGAAGCCGCATACCAGGGATGATCGCTTCACCCTGTACTGCATAGGCGAAGGGCTGCAGCATCGCTCCCAAAAGCAGACATGCAGCAATTAAGATTGCTTTCTTTGTGCGCATTTAGCACCTCCTCATTGTATAGACGCCAAGAAGGTATAAATACGCTTCAAAGTTTGATTTTCTTTGAAAAATTATCTAATTTTGCAGCTAGACTCTAAAGGATGGAGATTTATCAAAGTCCACTGAGCAAAAGTTATGACACCCTTCTTAATGATTTCTATCTCGTACTTAGAAATACAACAGTTGGTAATCGGAAGAAGAGGCAGCCAATCGTGAACTCCGAGCGTAGACCTTATAAGCCATTGCAAAAGACCGCCGTGGGTAATGCAGATTATGCGAGAAGCTCCCCTGGTGGCGATATCTCGAATATGCTGCCAAGCTATAATTGACCGTGCGTAAATAGATTTCGAAGATTCGGCTGCGGGAATGGCATCCCAACTTCGCCTATAGAAATCCTCCCATATATCTGGATATCGCTGAGCAGCCGTGCTGGGGTCAATGCCAGAGAAGACACCGGTGTCCATCTCGATGAGAATATCGTCGAACTCAATGTGGGCTAGATCTATAACTAAAGATACTATTTCGGCCGATCTTTTAGCTCTCAACATTGGACTTGCTAAGATATAATCAGGTTTGAATTGGCTCAACCATTCTCCTGCTTGCCTAGCTTCTTTTTCGCCTTGTGCGGTGAGCGGAAAATCATATCGCCCTTGATAAGTATTGCTCGCATTTCCTTTACTCTGTCCATGGCGAAGAATAAAGACATCTAGATCATGATCAAGAGTGGCAAAAAAAGCACCATCGGCTTTTACACCTTGCAATTCTTCGATGAGATGCGCATCGAGAATATAGCCCGGCTCGAATCGCGTATACATGTTATCCCCTGGATTTAAGGCTCATAATCAATGAGGTCTCAGAAGATCTCAAGCGGCTATGAATGTTTCGCTTCCTCTATTGAAGTACTTATTTACGATGAACATTGCAATACCCGTGACAAAGAGAAGGATGGTCGACATCGCGCTCGCTGTGCCAAAATAACCATCAGCCACCGAAATGTAGATCTTTATGGGCATTGTCATGGTTTTCCCTACATATAGGAGAATAGAAGCAGACAGCTCATTCATAGATGTAACCCAACTCATTATTGCACCAGATATTATTCCGCTTTGCATCAAGGGCAAAGTGATAGTCCTAAATGTTCGCCCCGGCGGAGAGCCCAGGTTGATACCAGCTTCCTCGAGAGCTGGATCGATTTGCTTGAGAATAGAGGCCGCAGAGCGAACCGAGTAGGGCAAGCGCCGAATGAAATAAGTCAGGATGATTATGGCCGCCGTGCCCGTCAGGATTATTGGCGGCTTGTTGAATGCAACTATAAACCCGATACCTAGCACCGTGCCCGGAACCATATATGGAATCATTAGCAATGGGTCGAGTATCCTAACGGCGGCATTTCTTTTTCTAGCAATTACAAATCCCAGAAGTGTTCCAACAAAAGCAATAAGGAGCACGGCTGTTATGGAGTATAGAAAGCTATTTGTCACGGTCTTAGGAACATCGAAGAAAATCTGTCTATAGCTGTCCAGGCTAAAACCTGGCTTAAAGACCGGCCCCGAGGTCTTTCGGAAACTAAAATATACAATCACAGCAAGAGGAAGAGTCGAGAAAAAGACAATACCATAGCAC
>JAAYWE010000011.1 GCA_012516755.1 Treponema sp. | reverse complement strand
TCTATCACCTGAGCGATTGCTCCCTGAGTTTCGAGGTAAACATGTTCTTGGCCGCCAGAATCGACTCTGCCTTCGACGATAAAGGCGCATCTCGAAAATGCTTCGCGCACATCGCCACAAGCTATTGTTCTTGGCGGAAAGATGAAATCTCCTTTGGCAGCCGCTTCCCTTGGATCTATAACTTCGGGAAGGTTTTCTCCCTCTATGCGCACAAGGCTTGCCGCTCTTCTTGCAAGGATTCGAGAATTTGCCACCACAATCGCCAAAGGCTGGCCCCAATAGTCCCACTCACTCTCTGGAAGGAGCGGCTCGTCGGGCTTATTGAAGCCAATCTGATTCGTTCCGGGGATGTCACTTGCCAGGATGACCCGTACAGAAGTATCGAGCTCGAGAGCTTCTTCTGTATGGATCTTGCGAATTCTACCATGTGCGCTCTGAGATAGAACCACAACGGCCTGGAGACAACCCGCTGGGCGCGTAATATCATCTATGTATTGAGTTTGCCCCAGAACATTTGGCATTGATTCGGGGATTAAGCCCGACGAGCCGCTTTCCAATTCTACTTTGCCTGCCCAGACTTGGCTCATGTCCGAATTTGCTTTCCGGGTCAGAGATTCATCTAGCTCAAGTATATCTTTATTGTTCATGGAAATAGCTCCTCTGCGACACCACTATCTTCAAAGATGCGCACAAAATGTGCAAGCATGAGCCTGTAGACCATTCTGCGCCGATATTCTTCAGATCCGCGCACATCACTTATGGGCCTTACCGAAGCCTCTGCCGAGCTTGCAACTCTCTTAGCAAGCTCAGCCATTATCTTCCCATCCGAGACAGGGCAGGATGAGCCTTCGAGTAGCTCCATTGCTGCCTTATTGACTGTTGGTGTGGGCGCTACTCCTCCAAGGCTTATGTGTACATCCTTAAACCTTTGCTCTTCGATTCTAAAAGATATGGCCGTATTGACGGCAGCGATATCGAGATTCTTGCGCTTGCTGGCTTTTTCAAAGGAAAATTTCCGCGCAGTTGGATCGTTACAGGATGGAATTCTGATTGCTTTGATGACTTCCGTGGGTTTTAGATCTATTGCCTTATATCCCAAAAAGAATTCTTCCAGCTTACAAGTGCGTGTCAAAGACAGGTCAAAGCCCTCTTGTATCTGAGACGCAATGACTATGCTTGCATTGAGAGCTAGCAGCATTGCCGTTATATCCGCTACTGGCGAGGCATTTACGATATTTCCGCCAATGGTGGCGAGATTGCGTATCAGTGTGCTTGCAAACATCGTTTCGAATTGCTCAATTCCCGGAACTTCTTGTCTAATAAGCTCTGAAGCGAAAAATTCCCTCACCGTGACGGCGGCGCCGATTTCGAGCCATCTTTGTCCATTCTCATCTAAGTAATTAATCTCTTTGAATTCTGGCCTCATTCTAATCAAGAATGGCGAAAAGCCATCGTTTGGTTCGGGGTTTTTCACATAATAGTCTGTCCCTCCACCTAAGATAACAAAGCCAGGAGATGTCATTCTCTGCTTGGGCGTTAATTCCGGATTCTCCTTATCATTATTAGAATTCAGGAGGACTTGAGTCGATGCTTCATCGGCAAATTCGCGGACTGACGGTGGAAGCACTTGAGCATTCACCAGTGCATTCAATCTAGCCTCAGGCTCAAGGGGCAGGTCTTTGAATTGCTCGATAAGCCTGCGGACTGCTCTTCGAATCGCCGCATACCCCGTACATCTGCACAAATTCCCATCTATGGCTCGCAGTGCTCCAGCAAGATCCAATAGCCTTGGCTCTGCCAACCACGAAGTCAAGGCGATGATGAATCCGGGCGTACAAAATCCGCATTGGCTGGCATTCTCATCCAGAAACGCCCGCATAACCGGAGTAAGACCTCCCGAAGTCCCTTCGATTAGGCCTTCGAGAGTTATAAGATGTTTGCCTTTGAGTTCGCCAAGAGCGAGCAAGCACGAAGGGACCGCTAGATATCGCAGTTGGCCGGCTGCATATTCTCCGATCAATACCGCGCATGCGCCACAATCGCCTTCTCGACAGCCTTCCTTTGTTGCCATAAGTCCAAGTTCGCCTCGAATTATGTCGATTGCCGGCGTGCCTTCGTCTGAGCGAATATCCTGCCATGTGTTGTTGACCTTTATTCGCAAACAAGCCATTTTACTCTACCTCTTCAAAAATTATACCATAGATTTTTGAGATAGGCATTTATTACGGTGGACTCGGCTCTCTGCATGCCTTTATTCATGGAAATATGCAAGCTTGTGGAAAGAACTTGCCTTATATATAAGGATATAAGGCTGCCAAGATGCCGAATCAGTGCTAATCTTTGACTGTTTCGTTCACGTAGAGCGATACTTTTTCGAACTTCTCGACATCCACAAGACCTTTATCTGTGATTTTCAGGCTTGGAATTACTGGAAGAGCCATAAAGGAGAGAGTCATAAGGGGAGAAGTTGCTGTCAGGCCTTCCTTCAGGAATAGTCTATCGAAATCGCTCAGCTTTTCTATCACAAAGTCTGCTGGCTTGTCGCTCATAAGCCCTGCAACAGGTAAGGGCAGATCCAGCAAAATCTGGTCTCCCACGGCATAGACCAGGCCGCCCTTGATTTTATTGAGATGCCTGGCTGCCTTAAAGATCGATAAATCATCGACACCAGCAATAATCATATGATGCGAATCATGGCTTATGGTGCTGCCTATCGCTCCGCGTTTAAGCCCGAGTCCTTGTATAAAGCCTTTACCTATGTTTCCCGAGCCCGTGTGCCTCTCTATAACAAATATCTTCAGGATATCGCGCTCTAAATCCGAAACCAGTGCCCCATTTTCCGAAGGTAGTCGCTCCAAACCATGTATGGTCAGAAGCGAATTTGGCTGGACTCTGATTACTCTTACAGGAGATTGCTTATCCGGAATCACGAAGTCTTCCGCAGTCAACCATTTGATGTTGACAGAGTCTCTGATTGCTATTGGCTCTGCCGAAAAATCTTCGATCAGTGAACCATCTCTTGCTACAATTCTTCCATTTTTGATGACTGCCTTGATCTCGAAGAATTCAAATGAAGGAAATAAGATAAAATCAGCCTTATAACCTGGTGCAATTGCTCCTTGAGCAGGGATTCCAAACCATCCTGCCGCATTACTCGAAGCTATGCGAATTGCATCTATGGGATCGATACCCGCGTCTAGCATAAGCCTTAGCGAGTAGTCTATGTGGCCCTCATCGCGTAGATCATTGCAATGCCTGTCATCGGAACAGAGCAGGAAGCGCCCCGCATTCTCGCCTCGCACCGCGGATAACAG
>JAAYWE010000088.1 GCA_012516755.1 Treponema sp. | reverse complement strand
TTAGTGTTCATTCCAAACGCCTATTTCCTTAAGGATTGTTTTCAACTTTTCGTCGGCTTTGTTTCGTTCTTCCTCTGCCTCTTTGAGCTGTACGATTGCATCTTCGAGGTCCAAAGTATCGTCTTCGCCGTTCTGGGCAACATAACGGCTGGGGCTCAGGTTGTAATCGTTTTTGGCTGCTTCGTCTTTTGCAATAATCTTGCTCACACCCTCCGCTTCTTCCCAATTGCGATAGATGCTGGCGATGGTTGCGATGTTTTCGTCGGGTAGGTAATTCTTAGGTCTGCCTTTTTGAAAGAGCTTTGAGACGTTGATGAGTAGTATTCTATCTTTTCGTTCTATTGGCTTTGCTTTGTTGATGACGATGATTATTCCTGGTGCGGTAGCGTTGTAAAAGAGATTTTCTGGCAATAACAGCACGGCTTCCACAAGGTCGTTGTCAACAAATTGCTTTCTAATATCCCGTTCGCGATTGCTGCCCGCATTGCCGCTCCCTCTTGAAACCGCGCCGGTATCGAGCACGACTGCCATTTTGCCTATGTCTTTAAGCGAAGCTACCATGTGTTGAATCCAGCCCCAGTCGGCGCTGCTAGAAGGAGGATAGCCGAAAGCAAAGCGGTTATAGGGATCATTTTCATATACAGATTGAGAAAAATTTTGATTCCACATGGGATTGGCGACCACGATATCGAATTTTTTGAGTGCGCCTTGTGGCGTGAGAAAAGCGGGCCGAACCATGGTATCGCCAAGAGCAATTTCTGCTTCCATATCGTGGATAAAGGCATTCATCTTGGCCAGGGCAAAGGTAGAAGGCAGTATTTCTTGTCCATAGCACGAAAGCGGTTCAAGAGAAGGATCTGAATTGTACTTTTCTTTGAACCGCAAGAAGCATTTGATGAGCAAGCCTCCAGAACCGCAACAAGGATCGTACACTTCTTTTCCTGGTTCGGGATCGAGGATATGCGACATCAGTACGGCAACCTCGCCAGGAGTATAGAATTCGCCTGCACTTTGACCAGAACCTTCGGCGAATTTCCGCAGGAGGTATTCATACGCCCTTCCCAGAATGTCGGCATCGACATCGTTCAAGCCGAGTCGGTATCTGCTCAGCACATTGATGAGTTCTTTGAGTTTGTCGTCGGCAAGGATCCGCTGCCCCGACGCGGTTGCATTAAAGTCCACGGTATCTACCACGCCCTGAAGTTTGGGGTTTTCCCGCGCAATGGCGCGTACCGTATTGGTAAGATGTTCTCCCACATTAGTGGTATGGCCTGCCACAACCTCCCAGCGCGCATTTTGTGGCAGGTAGAAGCGGACAAGCTTATGATCTTCTGCCAGCAGCGTTTCAACTATTTCTTTAGAACCATAATCCTGCGACAGCCGTTCAAGTTCATCCTCAAATACATCCGAGAGTCTCTTAAAAAAGATGAGTGGCAGCAGGTAGTCTTTGTATTTAGGGGCATCGACCGGTCCACGGATTATGCAGGCAGCTTCCCAGAGCCAATTTTCTAGAGCTTTGGTATCGAGTTTGTTATGCGGCATATAGTTATACACTTACAAGGCAAGCCGATAGATAGCTTCGATATCTAC
>JAAYWE010000087.1 GCA_012516755.1 Treponema sp. | reverse complement strand
CGATGTGATCACGCTAATGCCCACGCCTGGGAATTGGTCCATCTTCTGCAAAAAATCAACGCCCTGGCGTAGGTTAAGGCGAGCTTCGATGAGCCGCTCTGGGTGGAGTTTTCCAGCTTCGATCATTCCAAGAAGTACATCATAACGGTGGGCTTGAATGCCATGACTCCCGTAGATCTCGAGCTCGCGCGCAATCACGAGGTCCATTGGAATTCGGGGATGTTTGTGGTCAGCGAGCATGAGGCCAACTTGCACATGCCGACCGCGCTTGGCAAGGCTTGAGATGGCGCTAAAGCATGTCTCTGGACTACCAAGTGCGTCCATAGAAACCTGTACGCCGCCATGTGTGATATCGCGAATTACAGCAACAATATCAGATACTTCTCGGCTATTGATTACAATATCCGCGCCAATTTCCTTGGCTTTTTTAAGCTTCTCTTCTTGAATATCGATTGCGATGATTCGAGCGCCCATCGCTGTGGCAATCATGATCGCTGAAAGGCCCACACCCCCACAACCAAAGATTGCGATCCATTCTCCCGCGCGAAGTCTGGATTGTGCTTCCAGCGCCCGGAAAGCAGTAGCAAAACGACAGCCCAAGCTTGCCGCCGTTGCTGCATCGAGGCTCTCAGGCAAGCGCACAAGATTCATATCTGCATAGCGAATAGCCACATATTCTGCGAAGGAGCCCCACGCCGAGAATCCCGGTTGGAATTGGTTGTCGCAGACCTGCTGATTGGAGCTAAGGCAGGGTGGACAGTGGCCGCAGCCAGCAACAAAGGGCATAGTTACTCTTTCGCTGAGTTTCCAATTCTTGATATCTCTGCCGACTCCAACAATAGTGCCGGCGAGTTCATGCCCGGGCACATGTGGAAGCCTTATATCAGGATCGTGCCCCTGCCAGCCGTGCCAATCACTGCGGCAGATGCCCGTTGCATCGACTTTGAGAACTACGCCATCGTCAGGCGCTATTGGATCAGGCACCTCAACTATCTCAATAGGCTCTCTAAATTGTGTGAATAGTGCGGCTTTCATAGCTTTATTTTTCCATTGGCCTCAAGAAAGATATGCGCATCTATCTCCGAAAAGAATACAAACCATACTATTATGGAGGCCGCTTCAGGGGTACTCGCTAAATAATCCTGTACCGTATTCCACGCGATTTTGGCTGCGCGTTCTTTTGGGAATCCATAGATACCGGTTGAGATGGCAGGAAAGGCAATAGACTTGAGCTGCTCGATCATAGCTAGCGCAAGGCACTCGCGATAGCAGGACGCCAGTGTTTCGTCTTCGCCATAGGCCCCTCCTTGCCAAATCGGCCCTACTGTATGGATAACACGCCTTGCGGGAAGGCGACCGGCGGTAGTTGCCACTGCTTTTCCTGGAGGCAATCCATTTGGTAAGGAGCTGTTTCGCAACGCACGACACTCGGCGAGGATTGCTGGGCCTCCAGCGCTATGGATAGCTCCATCGACACCGCCCCCTCCCAGGAGGCTCGAGTTTGCTGCGTTGACAATTGCATCGCAAGCGATATTGGTTATATCTCCAACTGCAATTATGCAGCGGCCATTATCAGATCTATACAGCTCTTTCATAATTGGAGTCTATCCTCTTCGATATGGACTTTTTCAATATAATGTTATTCAATTGCCATCCTTCTTTTCTAGATCTTTGCGGGCTTCCATGAGTTCCTTTGTTTTTGCTATCAAAGCATCGAAATTTAGCGGTTTAGAAAAGAATGCATCGGCACCAGCTTCCATCATGCGAGGTTGGGCATCCTCTTCTCCAATTCCCGTAATAGCTATCACCGCCGGCTGACCAAAGGACTCATCCGATCGGATTTTTTTGCAGAGCGAAAGGCCATCTACACCAGGAAGATTCAGATCCAAGATGACTATAGCCGGACGGCGCTCCGCGATGATTCGGCCTGCCTCAAAGCCATCGTAAGCCTGTGCGACGCGCAGGTCGTCTATTCTTCGCTCGAGGAGTCGTTTAAGAATTGTGTTGAGATCTTTGTCATCATCTACGATTATCGCGAGTCCACTATCCACCGGCATAGTAAGGTCGTCTTTAAGCTCATCCGGAACGCGCATATCTCGTTCTTTGAGAAAAGAAACCAGATCTTCGGCATAAACTCGATATTGTCCTCCGGGCGTATTAAAGGCTTTGAGATAGCCACTTCGTATCCAATTTATCGCTGTTTGATTAACAACACCACAGAGCTTTGCAACTTCGAGCGCGGAAAATGTTCGAACCTTATTGCTGAACTTCCCCATCAGGTGCCTCTTTAATTCATAACGGTATATTCAGCTCAATGCAGAGAGTTATCATTACAAGGATACACCATATATGGTTAGAGATCCAGTGAATCATCATGCCTGGAATCTTGACCTTGATATTTTTTTGAACTTCCCATAACTTTAGGCTCGCTATGGATGACACAATAGATTTTGACCCAACCAGAATAGAGAATCTCTGCGTAGATGAGATTAAGATTGCGGAGAGAATAGCAAATGAGCTTGCTATACGGCTTTTGCAAGTACAAGCGGTACTGGATCTTTCAGCCGAAGGATGCACTATTCCCTTTATAAGTCGATATCGCAAGGAGCGAACTGGCAATCTTCACGAGTTACAAGTTCGCGATTGTATCCAAAAGTTCCAAAGTTACAAAAATCTCGAAGAGCGCAGGCTTGAAGTAATAAAAGGTATCTCAGCTATGGGTAAGCTCGATGCTTTTCTACATGAGAACATTCTGCGCGCTACTACTCTGACGGAACTCGAGGACCTCTGGTCACCTTTCAAGAAAAAGAAGAAAACACGCGGCATGCTCGCTCAAGAAAAGGGACTAGCTCCTTTTGCGGAGCTGATGGAAAGAACCACCATCCTGGAGGAAGTGGTTGCTGCTGCCACTTCTTTTATCCATCGAAATGAAGAACACCCCGAGCTTTCGGTGGAGAGCGCTGAGGATGCGCTTTCGGGAGCGCGAGACATCCTTGCCGAACGGCTTTCGCAGGATACAAGTTTGCGCGCTCACATAAAACGTGTATTTCTCAAGGAAGGAGAGCT
The DNA here is from genome assembly GCA_012516755.1 of Treponema sp. Lineage (GTDB taxonomy): Bacteria > Spirochaetota > Spirochaetia > Treponematales > Rectinemataceae > Rectinema. The sequence goes on along the minus strand of JAAYWE010000087.1, from coordinate 6,207 downwards.
TGCGGTAAAAGGTATAGGCGATGAGGAAAAGCGAGGGCAATCCACTTATCAGATGTACTGGGACTATCGAGAACCTCTCTCGACTCTCAAGCATCATAGAGTGCTTGCGATAAATCGAGGAGAACGAGAAGGCGAGCTCGATGTGTCGATAGAGGTGAGCGATGAATTATTCGAAACGCGGATGCTAGAGCGTGTGCGACCAGCCAATGCACAGCATAAGCAAGCAGTAATCGACGGGCTTTTGCGCCTTCTTTTGCCAGCAGTGCGAAGGGAGATCCGCTCGGATCTCACCGAAAGCGCGGAAAGCCATGCTATAGAAGTGTTCAGCACCAATCTACGCAATCTTCTTATGCAGCCGCCCTTGCGTGGTACAAGAGTCTTGGGCATCGATCCTGGAATTCGAACTGGTACAAAATGTGCAGCGCTCGATGAAACCGGTAAGTTCTTGGATTACTTTGTTATAAACCAGGAGACCAAGCCCGGACAGGGCAAGAAGGATGTCGCGGCAGCAGTGAAAAAATATGCGCTTTCAGTCATAGCGGTGGGGAATGGTACTGGAAGCCATGAGGTTCAAAAGCTGATAGCGGAATCGATTGCAGAAAATGGGCTTTCATGCCGCTTTGCAGTCGTAGATGAGGATGGCGCGTCTGTGTATTCGGCAAGTGATCTTGCGAGAGAAGAATTTCCAAATCTCGATCTTACAATCCGAGGGGCGATCTCGATAGGGCGGCGTCTGCAGGATCCTCTTTCGGAGCTAGTTAAAATCGATCCAAAGAGCATTGGAGTAGGGCTATATCAGCACGATGTTAACCAGAAACAGCTGGCGAGCCAGCTCGACGATGTTGTTGGATCGGTAGTGAACCAGGTTGGAGTCAATCTAAACACCGCAAGTTATTCGCTATTGCGGTATGTATCGGGCATAAACGCGAGCTTGGCAAGGAAGATTGTCAAGTTCCGAGATGCAAGCGGCGTGATACGGAATCGTTATCTATTAAAGGAGATTCCAGGACTTGGCGAGAAGACGTTCGAGCAGTGTGCCGGCTTTCTCAAGATACCGGAGAGCGATAACGCGCTAGATAATACTTGGGTTCACCCTGAAAATTATGCAGTTGCCTCAGAAATTTTGTCCATGGTGAAGTCTGGCAAGGAACCGCAAACCAAAGAAAGAGAGAGTTTGAAGCAGAAATATAAGATTGGTGATATTACTCTGGATGACATAATTAGCGAACTAAAGAAACCAAATCGTGATCCACGAGATGACCTTCCGCCGCCAATTCTGCAGGAAGGTGTGTTGAGCCTTGAGGATCTCCGGCCGGGCATGAGAGTAAAAGGAAAAGTGAAGAATGTCGTCGATTTCGGTGCCTTTGTCGATATCGGCATAAAAGAGAACGCACTTATCCATGTCTCTGAGATGGCGGAGCACTTTGTTAAGAATCCAATGGAGGTGCTAAAGGTGGGTGATGTAAAGGACTTTACAGTTATCAGCATCGATGCGGTGCGGCGGCGCATAGGGTTGTCGCTCAAGGCAAATTTGAAGGTTGATAGCTGACTACTGCATGGTACACGCACCACGCAGAATATAGCGGAAATGGGCGCTGCGATTTAACTTCGGCTAGATTTTAGTTTTTTGTCAATGGCTTATTTTCGGCCAGAATATTTTTAGGCAATGGCTTATTTTCAGCTAGAATACTCTTTAGGCAATGCGAAATCTTGAATTCTTTGTCTGACTTTGATATAATCTAAAATGCCTTCGTGCGATTGCTCGGTGTCGGTTTTTGTGCCGCTAATCCCCCAACCCCAGCGGCCAACCCTACCCCCGATGCCGACATTGCATGAGGGCTTTTTTTTGAGCCCTGCTAGCCAGAAAGCTTGCTGAAGAACAATAAAAAGAGTAACAATAACCTATGCCAATTCTATTCGAACCCTTCTTGGGCAATACTCTTGTTGCGCGTGGGCCAACCAATCTTGGACTCTATGTTTTCAAGCAGAGCGATGTCGCTCGCGCAATTGTTATCGATTCTGGTGGCGACGAGGATGCAGGAAGGAAGATTCTGCGCGAATGTGAGCGGCTTGGTGTCGAGCTCGCAATGATTATCAACACTCATTCCAATGCGGATCACTGCGGTGGAAATGCATTCCTGTCTAAGCGAACTGGTTGTAGCATTGCAGCAACAGAACTGGAGGCGGCTTTTTTGAGCTATCCTCAGCTTGAGCCTTCGTTTTTATCTGGCAGTTTTCCACAGAAAGCGCTGAGGAACAAGTTTCTTATGGCACAGCCTTCGCGAGCAAATTGCTTGCTCGAGCCTCCTTGTGCTTTGACCTTCGACAAAGATGGCAGGTGGCAGCTTTCCAAGCCCGCACAGGTACATGGGAGCGCAGCTGCAAATACATCACAGGGTTCACCCATAAATGAATTGCAGAGCGCTTCGACATTCGCGCCTTGGAGCGCTCCTACAAGTGCGTCAGCAATCATACCCAAAAATGAATCACAGAGTGCGGCACAAGGCATGCCTTGTTTGCAGATTATGTCTCTGCCAGGCCATTATTTTAGCATGATTGGAATTCTAACCCCAGACAATGTGTTTTTTGTTGCAGATTCTCTTGCCGGTGCACCAATTCTTGAAAAATATGGCCTTTTCTTTTTGTATGATATTGAGGCAGAACTTGCAACGCTTTCGATGCTCGAGTCGAGCGAGGCTGAATGGTTTGTACCAGCTCATGCAGAACCGACTCAAGATATAAAATCACTTGTGGATATAAATCGGGCCAAGATTTTCGAAATTGCTGATGTCATTGTCTCGGCGGTAAATTCCGAGGCAAACTGTGCAGAAGGGGCTACGCTCGAAAATGTTATGGCTGCCGTATTTTCTCATTATGATATAGTCCTTAATGCTAACCAGTATGTACTTGTTGGATCTACCATTCGCTCGTATCTTTTCTGGTTATGCGATCAAGGAAAGCTAGAAAATGCTTTCGAACATCAAAGAATGATCTTTAGGATAAAGCGATGAACCGGAAGAATTCTAGGTTTGGTTTTGGCAAAATATCTATGGCAATATTTTCGCTGTTGATTTTAAAGTTTGCTGTGGGTAGCGGTGGATCCGGGGCTGTGTATGCGCAGGGACATCTAGCGGTCGAGCTCACACATCCTGTCTATATGATGATTGAAACCGCGGAGCTTCGCGGAGTCATTACAAGGCTCTCTTCTGTAAAGCCCTATACGAGCCAGCAGGTTGCCGACTTCATTGCGATTTTGATGGGGCACATGGAAGCTTTTTCGCCTGCAGAACAGGATCTGATTCGCAAGTACGCCGAGGAATTCAAAATAGGCAAGGGCATAGAGGAGTCTCTGTGGAGGGACAGGTCTGGCATTGCTCAGGCTGGAATTCGGGTAGAGGAGGCTACTAAGCTCGATGTAGCGGGCATTTGCGATCTCATCGATGGCTCGTCTTCTACGCCTTTTAAGGATGTTTGGCACTTCAATTCCCGCTGGGTACCGTATCTTAAGGGCGATCCTCTGTCATGGCTTTCTTTTAAGGGAGAAGCCGGGTTTACATTTGATAAGATCGAGCGGGATCTTTATTTGCCTTATGAATTTACAAAGGAATGGGATTCGAATCATATATGGTTTGGGACTCCTCGTACTTCAGATGGCACTCTCGATTATCCCACAGCGAGCTACGATATCCATGAGGACATAGCGGCGGAGACAGACGATAGTTCGGTTATGGTGCGCCTTTCGAGATTCAGGCGGGATTGGGGCATGGGTTCGGGCTCTTTCTCGCTTTCTAGTACAGCGCGGCCTTTTGTGGGTTTCGAGACTGTGCTAAGGCCTTCGAAATATTTTGCAATCTCTGGACTTGTGGGTTCGCTCACGAATTGGCAGAAAAGCGCGGATGAGAAAAGTACTGCAATGAAGCTTTACGATAAAAATGGAGATGGCAACTTTGATGAAGGAATAGATTATTACTACTACTCTGCGATCTCCTACCAAAAAATGCTCGGCCTCCAGCGCATGGAGCTTTTCCCCTTCGACTGGCTCACTATCTCCGCGACGAGCACTATTGTCGGGGCTAAGCGCTTCGAGCTCGGTTATTTTTCGCCCTTGCTTTTTTCGGTGATGTACCAGAATCAGCTTGCCGATATCGATAATCTCGCGGTCCAGGTGGATGGCCAGATCGTTGTTCCGCGGATAGGTAAATTCTATGCCTCCTTTTATGCCGACGAGATGGAAATTACCAATTTGTCGGAACTCTTTACCAAGGCGCGGAATATGTTCGCCTTGCAGGGCGGTGCAAAGATTCCGCTTCCGTGGTGGTCTTTTGCAACCCTGACTGCGCAATACAGCAAGATCGAACCTTTTGTGTATGCGCATTATCCAACCTGGTATCCAGATTACCGTTTGCGAGTCGATACTTCCTATACTCAAGATGACGAAAATCTTGGCTATTATCTACCGCCCAACTCCGACGAATTTTTGGTCAAGCTCGACATGATGCCAGCGCCAGACTGGCGGCTTTCTCTCAAATATAGTTTTGTTCGGCATGGGGATAATCCAGGCAATAAACAAGGAGACTTAGTAATATTTGGTGATGTAGATAAATGGCTTGAATATAATTGGCCAGATAGAACCTCCAAATTGGATGATTACCCGGACAAGAGTTTTCTCCACGACGGCATCTATGACTACAACCACATCGGAAACATCAGTGTTTCTTGGAGGCCAGCAAGCCCGCCCATGCTCTTTGGTGTGCAAATTCCTATAGAGTTGAGCCTGGGATATGGTATTTCATACACCTGGTCCGAGGATGGGACAGGAGCTGGCAGAGTTGTTCCCGCATCTGAGTGGAAAAACATATTCTCGATGTCCATGAAGCTGTATTTATGAATTGGAGTGCTCCGCACTCAATGGCCAGATTTACTATATAGATCATCAAGAAAAGGACAGCCTATGAGCGCTGCGAGTGCTTTTCCAGTTTGCGAAAGACGTGAGGCTCGGTGGGCAGGAATCATGTCCAGAAGGTAATGCTCTTCGTTTTTGGTGATGATAAGAAGCGAAATATAGAGTTTCTTTCTCTGGAAAAAAGAGCGCATTCCACCTTTTTTATCTTCTCCAGTTTCTTGGCCGCGCATCTGGCTAAAAGCGTCTCGGTTAGCGGTTTCTTCTTCTCTGCTGCCAGGAATTGTCCCCTTCGATATAGCAGCCAGCTGGAGATATGAGACTTCCTCGAATGCAATGCTGGTCTTTTTTAGCAGAGGATAGAATCCAATCTGACTCAGAATATGCCTTGACGAAGGGTCGAAGATCCAATCTTCTTTATATACGAAGCCAAGTAGTAGAAGGATCATGATAATCCAACCCACGATGCTGGTGTTGAATCCATCGATCCCAATGGCAATTATCATCAGGATCAGCATTGCAGCCATTATGAGACGAAAAAAGAGAGGGACTCCATAGAAAAGAGAACCATCTTTGCGGCTAATAAGGCGAAGAGGTATTTCCATACTATTTATGTTGCCTGAGACGGAGGCAATTTGTCCAGCAGCTGACGAAAAGCAGAACCAGGCTTCTTTAGTTCTCTCGAGCCGCGAGTTATCTTGCAGAGAGATAGGCCGAGTTCAGCTGCGATTTTGCGCTGTGGTGTGCCTTTTGCCAATTCTTTTACAAGAGCCCAGCGCTTGGCCATTTCATCGGCTTCGGCCGAGGTAAAAAGCGAATAGAAGAATTCTTCGATAAGTGCGGCATCTGCCCCTTCTAGAGCTTTGGACATCTCGGTAATACAAGTGCGCATCAGTTCAGGATTTCTTGGCATATTTATTAATTATACTATGAAAACTCGAAAGGGTCAAAAATCACAATGGCAAAGGGTGCACGACAAATTTGTTGTGATTTTTGCAAGGTGAGATAAAAGAAAGACTTGTCTTTTTTCGTCTGGAAGTATAATATCTTTGCAGACAAAAGGAGGCGTCTATGATGAATGAGAGAGAATCTTTGGATGAACTTGCGCAGAAAAAGAAGGTAGCATTGGAAAAAATTGCAAAGCTTCCTGCCTTCCGTCCGGGAACCCTCGAAGCAGCATATAGGAAATGCGGAAAGCCAAACTGCCATTGTGCGAAGCCTGGTGCACAGGGTCATGGACCGGTCTGGATTATTACAAGAAAAGTAAAGAATAAAACAGTATCGAAGACGATCAAGAAGGACGCAGT
>JAAYWE010000086.1 GCA_012516755.1 Treponema sp. | reverse complement strand
TCAAAATGACTATGTTTAACCATAGATTTTTATGTTCTTTAAAACCAAATTCGGCTTTCTTCGAGCGCTTTTCTGGATCTCTATCCTGCAAAATCAAGGCAATGCCGGTTATTATCGTAACTATACCGACGAAATAAGGGAATATTTTAGGGCCTAGCCTGTCTCCCATAGCCATTCGAGGCAGGCGCAAGGCCGTTATGGAATACACCAAGCCTAGAACAATGCTGATGATTCCCGTAAGAATATTTGTTGTCATTCAAGACCTCCGCCCTAGAAATTATGTCTAATAAAAAGGCCGGCGCATGCGAGTCTTGGCATAGCACCGGCTCTTCATACTTGTTGGATTATTTCTTCAAACCTACTGCGGTCAATAGCTCATCGAATACCTTTGTTTGTTCTTCTAGGAATTTGGCATGGTCTGAGGAATTCTGGTAGTAATCATCCCAAAGCAAGTTCTCGAGTTGCTCTTTCCAGGTTTTTGTCTGTACCATCTTTGTGAACACTTCATCCCAATAGGCAACTTGTTCAGGAGTCAATCCTGGAGGGCCTATAATGCCTCTCCAGTGTGGAAATACAATGTCGATTCCCTGTTCTTTTATCGTTGCCACATCGGGCAAAAGTTCCAATCTTTCGGGCGAACTCACTCCGATTACGCGGAGTTTTTTGGCTCTATGCTGTTCGAGCACTTCCGCAAGGCCAATGACCATGGCTTTTACATGGCCCCCAAGTAGGGCTGGGACTTCCTCGCCGCCAGCACCCGGATATACGATGAATTTTACTTTTGCGGGGTTGACACCATAGGTTCTTGCAAGCTGCAGGAAAACAAGGTGATCGTCGTTGCCCAGCGAAGGACCGACGGCTATAGGAACCGAGCCAGGATTGGCTTTTATCGCTTCCATGAGATCATTTACCGTTTTCCAGGGGGAGTCCTCCCGCACTACGATGGCCTCCCATTCCGCTTGCATGCAGGCGATTGGAGTGAAGTCCTTATATGTTAGATCGCTTGTGCCCAGAAGATTGTTTAAAATGAGCAAACTCGAGGTCGCGGCTAGATATTCGCCCTGGCCTTTTTTGCCTTTTAGATAAGTCCAACCAACGGACCCACCACCGCCCGGCTTATTCGTAATGATTACCGGCTTATCGACGAGTTTTTCCTCGGTGAGCGCTTTCTGAATTACGCGACAGACCATATCCCATCCGCCACCCGGGTTGGCCGGAGCAACGAGCTCGATAGTCTTAGTCGGCTTCCAAGCAGGTGCAGCGCCAACTGTTGCGACAAGTCCCAGAAGAACAACAGTCAGCACTAATAGAGACAATTTTTTCATTTCGGTCTCCTCCTTAAAAACTTGAAATTTATGATCTACCGTCGGCCAATGGCCTGGTCGGTTAAATCTTCAAAAGAATTGAAAATCCTTCAACACTTCCGAATTGCCTGATTTTTCGCGCCAGATCAGGAAGGACTCGTTAAGATGATCTGTCCATATCTGACAAGCAAGGTCAGGATCATGCGCAAGGAAGGCCTTATAAAGCTCATTTCTGCGGTGGATACTTTTGTCTATGCGGTTGGAGAAGACCATGCGCAAGACGCGATAGCGGTCGAAAATCTCTCTCTCAGACCATACGGCTTCCGCAATTCTAGACGATTTGCAAGCTTCGAAGGCTATTTCATTGAAGCGTTTAATACTGGGCAAGAGATTTTCGAGAAGTTCATCACCTGTCATGCTCTGTCTTATTTCGTATATCTTATCCAGAACATCTTTCATTTCAGCGAGCTCAGCTTCTGTAATGCGGACAGCCGCATATCTAAGAGCAAGAGTCTCCAGCGCCTTGCGAATTGCATAGGAGTGCGCAAGCTCGTAAGGCGAAATACCGAGGATGCGATTTCCTTTCTTGGGAACACGTTCGATATAGCCATTGCTTTCGAGTTTCTGGAGCGCTTCTCTAGCTGGAGTTCTGCTGACACCGAACTCGTGAGCAATATCTGCATCGGTAAAGTAGCTATCAGGCTGCAATTCTCCCAATACTATTGCTTTTCTAAGGCGTTCATAGATGACTTCACGCATCGGTTGGATATGAAGATCAGGAACTTCTTGTAAAAGGCTCATAACGAATTATATCCTTATCAAAGATTTTTTGCATTCGGTATTCCGTATACCGTATACATGATGTATAATGACATAATACGCGAGGTTCTGAAATTTGTAAAGAAAAATCTTTCAGAAATCGAAGGGGGGATTTTTCTGTGGGAAAGAATATTGTCCAAAAGCTGATCGATAGTCATAGAGTCGAAGCTGTGCAGGAATCAAAGTCCGAAGACAACGAAGTGTTTATCAGGATAGACCAGACTCTTACCCAGGATACCACCGGTACAATGGCTTACCTGCAGTTCGAAACGCTGGGTATAAATAGAGTCAAGACAGAACTCTCAGTGAGTTATGTGGATCATAATACGCTACAAGTGGGTTTCGAAAATGCAGATGATCATAATTTCCTGCAGGATATAGCATCGAGATATGGAATCGTTTTTTCTAGGCCGGGGAACGGAATATGCCACCAGGTGCACCTGGAACGTTTTGGAGTTCCAGGCAAATCGCTATTAGGATCGGATAGCCATACTCCTACCGCAGGAGCGCTTGGAATGCTTGCCATAGGAGCTGGTGGGTTAGATGTAGCGCTTGCAATGGCCGGCTTGCCTTTCTCCATTCCCAGACCCAGGGTTCTCAAAGTGGAATTGAGAGGCAGATTGTCTCCAATGGTGAGCGCTAAGGATATCGTGCTCGAAGTATTGAGAAGGCTTACGGTAAAGGGCGGTGTTGGCAAGATACTGGAATATGCCGGAGAGGGAGTATCGACACTGAGCATTCCACAGCGAGGCACTATTGCCAATATGGGCGCGGAGCTGGGCGCGACCACTTCGGTATTCCCGAGTGATGAGGTTACTAAACGCTTTTTGGAGGCACAGGGAAGAGCAGAAGATTTCATTCGGCTATTTGCCGATTCAGATGCCAGTTATGATGAGGAGATGATTGTCGATCTCAATACTCTCGAACCGATGATAGCGCTGCCCCATATGCCGGACAATGTGGTGCCAGTCCACGAAATTGCTGGCTTGCCCGTGGATCAGTGTTTTATCGGCAGCTGCACAAATTCATCCTATTATGATCTTGCGGTCAGCGCATCGATATTGAGAGGCCATCATGTTGCGCCCCAAACGAGTCTTGTCGTGGCTCCTGGCTCTCGCCAGGTTTTGCTAATGACAGCCAGGGATGGAATATTGACGAGCTTTGTCGAAGCCGGAGCAAGGATTCTTGAATGCGCATGCGGCCCTTGCATTGGAATAGGACAAGCGCCAGCAACGAACGCTGTATCTCTTCGCACGAGCAACCGAAATTTCGAAGGGCGATCCGGGACAAAATCAGCCAGGCTATACCTTGCAAGCGCAGAGACAGCCGCTGCTTCCGCAATAGCCGGCGTCATTACAGATCCTCGCACAGTCAAATCGCATGTGACTATATCGATCCCAGAGAGCTTTATCAATGATGATTCTATGTTTATTTTTCCATCGACCGAAGGGGAAAAAGCAGGAATTCGACGCGGACCCAATATAGCACCCTTGCCGCAATTCGAGGCGATCGGAGATGAGCTCAGAGCCGAAGTACTGATGCATATGGGCAATAATATAACAACCGATCATATTTTGCCCGCTGGAAGCAGAATCATGTCTCTGCGATCGAATCTGCCCGCTATTTCTGAGTACTGTTTTTCGGTACTAGATGCAGACTTTCCGGCAAGAGCAAGGGCTGCAGGAAGCGGCATTCTTGTTGCTGGGCAAAATTATGGGCAGGGCTCAAGCCGTGAACATGCGGCGCTTTCGCCTCGTTTTTTGGGGATTAGGGCAGTGATTGCGGTCTCATACGCGCGGATCCACAGGCAAAACCTGGTAAATGCCGGCATTCTTCCTTTAATATTCGATAGTTCCGAAGAAATCCAAAATATCAGCCAGGGCGATATGCTCTATATCAAAAATATACACGAAGGGTTGCGACTGGATCGCTTCGAGGTAAAGAACGAAAGTACAGGTACTACTTTTATGGCTCATCATGGGCTTTCACAGCGACAGATTGGAATTATACTAGCCGGCGGAGCGCTAAATGCCGCGCGTCGAAGGCTATCGAACCGGTAGATTAGAAAATATAATCGGTAAACATATGAGCGAGTTGAATTTTGGGCTTGAAGAGAGAATTCTTAATTCAAAGGACGAGCTCGCACAACGAGAGGCGCTTTTGACCTCCCGCGGACTTATGGTTCCGGAAGGGGAAGAGCTGGTCTTGGGTCTCTTCGTGGGCGAGCAGCTCGTTGCTACAGGCGCTCTTGTCCGCAATGTTCTGCAGGGTATAGCAGTTGATATAGATTATGAAGGCGAAGGAATATCGGCGGCTATAGTCTCTTCCCTAATAAGAAGAGCCGTCGACCGAGGGATAACTCAAGTTTTTCTATACACCATAAGCGAAGATATATCCAGGTTCGAGAGCCTGGGGTTTAGGAAGGTAGCTGCGGTTCCAAGAGGAGCCGCGTTGCTAGAGTGGGGAACGGCTGGTATCGAATCCTATTTGGCCTCCATACGGGCCTTGGCCAAAGATAAGCCCGATCATGCCGGAGCAGTAGTAATAAATTGCAATCCATTTACGCTTGGCCATAGATATCTTATAGAGCATGCATCCTCGCATGTACCCTGGCTCTATGTGCTGGTTGTAGAGGAGGATAGATCTTTATTTCCTTTCAAAGTTCGATACAAACTTGTACAAGAGGGAGTCGCTGATTTACGAAATGTGACGGTAATGAAGGGCGGACCCTATATTATCTCTTCTGCTACATTTCCAACTTATTTTATTCGTCCGGATGTGAATAAAGCCTCGTGGAAAGCGGTAAGAATGCACGCTTCGCTCGAT
>JAAYWE010000010.1 GCA_012516755.1 Treponema sp. | reverse complement strand
GAGCTCAGTCTGCAAACCTCCTTCCGGGCAGAAGTGTGCGCCACCTGTTACATCCGCTCTTGACCTCAGAATATGCAATGCAGACAGTGGTCAATGCATCACCACGGTCTTCATGGCCTTCCTTTCCTTGGTTGGGCCAGGGAGTTTCAGGCGCAGTGAGCCACATGTCGAAATTCCCCTTCCGGAGGCTTGAAAATCGTCTTATCTTCGGTGATCTGCCAGGCATCGCGCTCCAAGAGGACGATACTGATAAAGCTGATCTACTTTCTACCTATGTCGCTTCATATCTTGAGGAAGAAATACTGCGTGAGGCCATTATCCGGCAGTGGGATGCGTTCGTGCGTTTTCTCAAGCTTGCTGCAGTGGATTCAGGAAACATCGTCAATTTTTCGTCGCTATCTCGTGAGGCAGGCGTCTCGCTGCCGACCATAAAATCGTATTATCAGATTCTCGAAGATATGTTTGTGGGCTTCACAGTTCCCGCGTTTTCGGGCAGCCCTCATAAAAGCGCACTTACCACACCGCGATTTTTCTTTTTCGACAATGGGGTTCGCAATGCTGCAGCGGATATCCCGCTTGTGGAATCGAGCATCAACGCTGATCCGGGCCGATTTTTTGAGCATTGGGTCGCCGGGCAGCTTTGGAGCGCGCTTTCCTATACGAAAGTAGGCAGGCTTCTCTATTATCGCACATCCGATGGCGCAGAAGTCGATTTTATCGTGCAGACGAATCATGAGCTCATTCCGATCGAGGTGAAATGGACAGACCATCCGCGTCAAAGCGATATACGGCACCTCAAAACCTTTATCGCCGATCAGCCGAGTCGCTGTGCGCGCGGCTATCTTGTTTCGCGCTGTCCCTATGTGCTCGATCTCGGCAATCACATCACTGCAATTCCCTGGTGGATGCTCTAAGACAGATAAACAAGATATTTCGGCGGGATACCAGGATTTTCCGGGATTTACAGGATGTTTGATTAAATTAAAGAGCACCATATGGCTGGCAAAAGACAATCCTAAGCCAAAGCCTTCCAAACCAGGTCAGCGCGAGGTCCCAAATCCAGCGCTCCATGCTATTCTTCGTCCCCTCATTCTTTTCCCCAAAACCAAAAATCCCGTCCATCCCGTCAAAAATTCCAATCCTATCGAAATATATATTCCATATCGTGGCGCGTTCCTTGAAAACTTTGTCTATCTCGAACTAAGGCGGCACACTGCTGACCTCTCTTATTTTTCGGAACAAGGCCATGAATGCGATTTTATTGTCGATGCCCATGCAAAAGTGCCGCTTTGTCTCCAAGTGTGTAGGGATTTGAATTCCGACAATGAAGCGCGAGAGATCGGTGGCCTCATCGCTGCCCTCGATTTTTTCAACACAAAGATCGGGTACCTCATCACTGGCGATACGCGAGATACCCTCCTGCAATCAGGTAAGCGGATCGAGCTCATCCCTGCCCATTCGGTAGATTTCCAGGATATCTCGACGGGATAACGGGATTTTACTGGATTTCCAGGATATTTTTAGAGTAAGGAAGGCAAAAGCCTGAGCCAGAACCGCCTCAGACTCAGACAACCTTTGAATTTAGGCTGTCTGGCTCGAATAGCCCCGCAAACTTCTGGCTCGAATAGCTCCGCCAACCCCTGGCGCGATCTTTGGATAGATCCACAAGCGGCCTTTACCTGGCTCGATGATTCTGTGCTCGAGAAGAGATTTACCATTTAAAAGCACCATGAGGGCCTAGAACCTCTCTTAGATTTTTTACCCCGGCAAGGTATTAGGCTCCAAAACCGCAGGCAGAGCTTCTTTGGTGATCACGCGCACCTCGCTCTTGTAGGTGTCGAGCCATAGCTTCGAAACCTTGGCCGCGCTGTCGCGCAATTTGATCTCGTAGCCAGAAAGCGCGCCGTTTCCCTCGATCACAAGGTCGAGCTCTTTCTGGTCGTAGGTTCGCCAAAAATGGAAGTTGGCATAGCGGTG
>JAAYWE010000009.1 GCA_012516755.1 Treponema sp. | reverse complement strand
CCCCAGCTTTGCTTCTTTTCTTATTTATGGCCCTATTTCCTGTTTTACTTCAGACTTTGGTTCCCACCTTACTTTCCCAAACCTTTGCGCGAGATGCCAAAAGCATAGATAGGCCGCATATAGCTCGACTCGCCGAGCATTAAATCGAGCATGACCGCATTGATAAGGCCATGATCGCCAGCTAGAGCCTCTGCCAATCCGGAAGCATACACTTCATTTAATGGCTCTGGACCTTCCGTAGCAAAACGATAATCTCCTTTGTCTTGATACCATAAAGTTATCTGGAATCCTTCAATATTCTCGGTATCCTCTGGTTTTGTCTGGTTATACACGGCCTTTCCTTTCTCAGGATAAGCCCAAAAGCCTTTTTCTAGGATTGCATCGGCTTTTCGTATTTCTGATGGAAGCCGCTCTTCGGATGGATCGCTGGAATAGATTTCCTTATAGGTTCCATCAGGCGAAGAAAATACAAGTGACTTATCCAGAGTCACAACAACATTGTGTGCTCCCGAGATTTCGATTCTATTTCCTTTTGTTTTTATTGTATAAGACCAGGGTTTTTTTTCCGCGCTCGAAGCTGCTAGCGATATCGTATCGCCAGAAACACTCGCATTGTATTGTGCAAATTCCTTTTCTCCTCCTAATGTGCGCTGATATGAAGTACCACCTACTATCTGGCCTGATCCATCGGTCAGAATACGGAATATATATGTATCGAAGCCATAAGCTTCCATATAGCCTGGGCCCGTGTGCTTATAGACTATGAGGATATTCTCATTTTGCTTCTTTATCTCTGGCAGGTTCGCACCAGCTTCAGGATGAGGTCCTGGTGTACCGATAGCCTTCTGAGTGACGTCGGTCTTGGTGCTTGTCTTGGAAGCTCCATCTTCTAGAGGCTTCTCTACAACTTTAGTTTGTTTGCATGATATAACCATAAAAACCATAGCCATCATCGAGATCAGCAACAAAGCACTTGAAAAACGAAAACTCCTTTTCATACAATGCCTCCCCTAAGCATACATAACTATACTACATTACTTCAGCTCAAATAAGAGCCTAATCTAATTTGTTACATTGTAAATTATTAAAAGCCACCTTAAAAGCCGCCATCTTCTCTGCCATATACCCCTTGAGCCGATAGATGGCGGCAAGCATACATTTTTTATTCGATATTCATATATCGATTTTCTTCACTCTACATATCTCCTCGATTCCCAAACAATTTATGCGGTTTCTTTACAGGTGGCCTTACCAATATTTTTTGCACAGCTTTTGGATTCTCTTCTCTATCTTGTTTTAGAACTCCAGCCACTCTAGACAAATCGTCCTGCTTAACTATGAGACATCCATAGGATTTAGACGCATCGAAAGGATTCGTATTCGAGTGCACGGCATATCCAGTGTCTTTATACACGCCGCTAGCCTTATAATTTCCCTTGCCATCATTGACATAAGTTTCGACTTTTCCAACCGCATTTGTAGAGATCATATAAGGCCCATATTTGTCTTCTCTAGGCGTTACAGCCGTGATCGACCAATACCCTTCTGGAAACTGCGAAGGCTTACTTGTTACCGACCCAGATGATGCGAGTTTGCGCCCAGCAGCATCTGCCGTCATAAAAGGCGCTTTTTGTGTGTCTACGACTCGATTATGAACATCAATCTCAAACACCTCTTTTGGAGGGATTCGGCCCAATCTTGCCTCATACTCATTATCGATTACATTTACTTTGAGCTTTGTTCGATCCTGATTCAGCGACATACGCACATCCCCTCCCGTTACAGCGGCACTCTCATCATGGTCAAGGGGTTCACCAAGATTGAGAAACCGTACAACAGGGACGAACGCTTCGCCCTCCACTGCAAAGGCGAAGGGCTGCAATACTGCTCCTAAAAGCAGGCATGCAGCAATGAAAATTGCTTTTTTTGTGCGCATTTAGCACCTCCTCACTGTATAGACGCTGAGAAGGTATGAATGTGCTTCAAAGTTTTAGATTTTTTGGAAAACCTATCTAGCTCTATCGCTAGACTCTAAAGGATGGAAATTTATCAATGTCCATTGAGCAAAAGCTATGGAGTTCCGCTTTATGATTTCTATCTCATATTTAGAAATACAACAGTTGGATATTGGAAGAAGAGGCAACCAATCGTGAACTCCGAGGGTCGATCTTATAAGCCATTGCAAGAGACCGCCGTGTGTAATGCAGACTATTCGAGAAGCTCCCCTGGCGGCAATCTCGCGAATATGCTGCCAGGCCATAATCGCCCGAGCGTAAATCGATTGCGAAGATTCGGCTTCGGGAATTGCATCCCAGCTTCTCTTATAGAAATCATCCCATATTTTTGGATGCCGCTGAGCCGCTATTTCGGGGTTAAGGCCTGAAAATATACCAGTATCTACCTCTATGAGATTATCGTCCAACTCAATATGGTCTATATTTATTGCTGAAGCGACAATTTCGGCTGATTTCTTAGCCCGCAGCATTGGGCTTGCTAAGATATAGTCGGGTTTGAATTGGCGCAACCATTCTCCAGCTTGCCTAGCCTCTTTTTCGCCCTGCACAGAGAGAGGAAAATCATATCTCCCTTGAAAGGTATTGCGGGCATTGCCTTCGCTCTGTCCATGGCGAAGAATAAAAACCTCTAGATCATTATCAAGAGATGTAAAAAAAGCGCCATCGGCTCTTATATCTTCCAATTCTTTGATAAGGTGCGCATCGGGAATATAGTTCGGCTCGAATCGCGGATACATCTCATCCTCTAAGTGGCACAAGAATTGATGGCTCCCAATCATGGAACCTTATAAGATCTCAAGCAGCGATAAATGTCTCACTTCCCTGGTTAAAGTATTT
>JAAYWE010000085.1 GCA_012516755.1 Treponema sp. | reverse complement strand
TATACTCATAAAATGAGCAAAGGAGCCGCAATTGGCAGAACCGCTGAAAGAGACTTCCTTAGATATGTCCATAGCATTAGTCGATTAGAAGGTGGCGTATATCTCTCTGTAGGATCTTCAATAATGTCGCCAATGATATTCGAAAAAGCACTATCTATGGCTCGAAATGTTGCAGAGCAATCAAAAAAAAACATAAGCGATTGCTTAATAGTTGTTGTGGATATCCAGCCTGAAAGCTGGGACTGGAACAAAGGGGAGCCACCTATGGATAACCCTGCATATTATCAGAGATTTATGAAGACATTTAGCCGAATGGGATGCAGTGTCTTATATATCTGCGCAGATAATCGATTATTTTTTTCCAGCCTTTGCCAATCATTAATGAAACTCGACAGAGCTGGAGGCTATTTATGAGTGATGATTCAATAGAGCACTCCTTAGGTCAAGATCTCTATATTGGTGTTGATATCGGGGGAACAAAAATAGGGGTATGTATCGGCAACTATGAGGCTCTTATATTTCGAGAAATCAGATTTCCCACTAAGACCCAGCCAAAAGTAGTAATTGAAGATATCTCAAAAGCAATAAGATTTCTTATTTCAGAATATCGCGGTGATTTAAAAGCGATCGGCATCATTTGTGGCGGTCCGTTG
The DNA here is from genome assembly GCA_012516755.1 of Treponema sp. Taxonomy (GTDB): domain Bacteria; phylum Spirochaetota; class Spirochaetia; order Treponematales; family Rectinemataceae; genus Rectinema. Next base: position 1,816 of record JAAYWE010000085.1, on the reverse strand, counting down.
GATGCCAATAAAGGCATTATCCAATCACCACCAAACTTACCAGAATGGATAGATATTCCGATAGTGAAGATCTTGCAGAGAGAATTCGATATTCCGATATATCTGCAAAATGATGCTAACGCTTGTGCGTTAGCTGAATGGAAATGGGGGAATGGACGCGGATGCAAGAACATGATCTTCTTGACCTTCGGAACTGGTTTGGGTGCTGGCCTAATCCTAAGTGGAAGATTATATAATGGTCATTCTGGATTGGCAGGAGAAGTTGGTCATATCCGTATTTCAGATCATGGTTCCATTTGCTATGGGAAAAAAGGCTCTTGGGAGAGCTATTGCAGCGGTACCGGTATTAGCGCGATGTACAAAGACCATTTCAATGAACAATTATCCGCTAAAGAAATTTGTAGGCTGGCAGAACAGGGAGATAAGAAAGCCCTGTACATCATCGATATCAGTGCTACCTACTTAGGAAAAGGATTAGCTCTCTTGATGGACATATTGAATCCTGAAAAAATCGTAATTGGGAGTATATTCACTCGCTCAGAATCCTTATTTAGGAGCTCGATGGAAAAAAGTATACATAAAGAGGCTTTGGAACAAACAAGCAGAGACTGCCTAGTGCTTCCTTCTCTTCTAGGAGAAGCCTTGGGAGACATGGCAGCATTAGGTTTAGCAATGAGTGGCAATTTGGATCAAGAGCAATGATAGTAGGTCTTCAAATAAAAAATCAAACTTGGAAGGCAAATTATGTATGAAAAAACTATCGCACATGCAATTAGAGAATCAATCAAAGTGAAAGAATATATCTTGAATGACCAGCAGCTTATTTCCATAATTGATAGAGTTGCTGCAGAAATCATAAATGTCTTCAAAAACGACAAGAAAATCTTGTTATGCGGAAATGGGGGAAGTGCTGCCGATGCTCAGCATCTTGCAGCCGAATTGTCTGGGAGATTTTATATCGACAGACCACCCCTTTTTGCGGAAGCTCTGCATGTCAACACTTCCTATCTTACGGCTGTTGCCAATGATTATTCTTTTGATGAAGTATATGCAAGGCTTGTCAAAGCAAAGGGAAGACCAAGCGATATTCTTATTGGAATTTCTACTTCAGGCAATTCATCGAACATCATAAAGGCAATTTATGCCGCAAAAGAAGTAGGCATGATATCGGTAGGTTTTACGGGGAAAACTGGAGGAAAAATGGTAGGCTTATGTGATTATCTAATAAATATTCCTTCTCAAGATGCTGCGAGAATTCAAGAAGCACATATTCTAATTGGACATATTATATGTGAGATTGTTGAGAGAAAGCTCTTTCCCGCTTGATATCAGGAGTTTTCTTTGCATAGATATAGCTTTGGCCAAAAGAATGTCCAAGATCACGATCTTTCACCAGCACGAACCCATTAGGATCAATGTAATTGGACCAAAAATCACGAACTGGGGCAGGGCCGTCAATTCTGCATTTTTATCTGCGATGAAACATCATGACGCAGACTTGGTGGTTGCTTTAATTTCGTTTTCATTGCCTATTTTCATTGCTTCTTTGTTGCGCGCTGCTGGAATTCTTAAGCCTGTCGAATCATCACTTCGTCTTGTACTCTAGCTCTGGGAAAGCCGATAGGAGAAGCGATGCCAGCCTGCGAGTCTTTTCGTTTTTGGTCAAAGGATCGGAGAACCAGAACAAAAGCGAATCCGGATAGCTGCCTCTAGGACCTATGATATGGGGATTGAACCCTTCCATAAATCCTGTGGTGGTAAATCTCAATCTAAATGCGTATTCGAGGATTTCTGCTGGTTCGTCGGCAGGAATGAG
>JAAYWE010000084.1 GCA_012516755.1 Treponema sp. | reverse complement strand
AGTCTTGCGGCGGAGATGTTGCTCACGCTCCTTGAACCAGTGGCGCATTCGAAGGCTTAGAAGGATTTTCGTGCAACTTTTCGAAATATCTTTTTTATCTTGTCCAAAGATTCGTCCAGGAAAGGCTGAGAGCCAGTAGAGGGAGAAATTCACAAAAGTCAAAGCAGTTTCGTGATAAATTTGCACATTTTTGGTGCGAGTTTTGTGCATGAATTGCGGGATTTTGGACAGGATTGTCAGGATGCGGCTAGGATGGACAAGATATTTAGATGTGATTGCTTGGGCACGCTTAGATGGACAGATGAGAGGAAAATTCTTTGACTGGATGACAGGATGGGGCGGGATTTATAAGATAAGATATTTTTAAGGAGAAAAGATAGAGGAAAAAGAGGATCGGCCAATCAAAGGTAATCCTCGGTCCTTAGATTTCTTGGCTGCTCACATTATTTGATAGCCATTTCTGTTAAGTTTGCTCTTTTTTCTAATTATATTCTGACAACTTACTCATACATCATCCTGCTAATCATCAAAAAAACTAGTCATCCCATCAGAAAGCCTGCTTATTCAATCTAAAAGCTACCATCTCGCTCATTCTGTGTTATAATCAAAAAATAAGGCTGAAAACAATTTCATGCGGAGTTTTCATGAATGAGCAAGTGATCGCAGACCTTATGAATTTTATTGAGAGAGCTCCTGCGCGCTTCTACCGCCTTGCATTGCTGGTTGGTCCCTTAGGATCTGGCAAAACGCCACTGATAAAAAATCTTGCAGAATATCTTGGATCCTCTATCGTGAATGTAAACCTCCAACTTTCTAGCGAGTTGCTTGCTTTTTCTCCGCGTTCGAGACCTTTTCAGGTCGCTCCAATACTAGCCGATCTAGTGGAATCGAGTTCGGAGCCAACATTGCTGGATAATATCGAGATACTCTTCGATCCTGCGCTCAAGCTTGACCCTCTTCGCCTCCTTGAAAACCTTTCGCGTAACCGGACAATTATCGCTTCTTGGCAAGGATCTTTGATTAACGGCAACCTAGTTTACGCAGAGCCTGGTCATCCAGAATACCACAGCTACAAAGAAATTGACGCTGAAGTAATAATACTCACTCATGATGAAAGGATACAAAGATGAAATATAAAGATTTAATACAATTTGATCCAATTGAGACAATCATCCAGCTTCGAGATGCGAATAAGACTGATGTAGCTCACAATCTCGTGCATACTTACGTGGTTTCCAAACAAATGGCAGAACGCATTTCTGATATTGCAATTCCTAACCTTCAATATGATGAGCCGCGCGATAACAAAGGTATTCTGGTTGTTGGTAACTATGGAACAGGTAAATCTCACCTTTTGTCGATTATTTCGTCTATTGCGGAAGATGCCTCGTATCTTGATGACTTGCATCATGATGAGCTCAGGGGAAAAGCAAGACCCATTGCAGGCCGATTTCAAGTATGCCGCCTTGAAATAGGCGCAACCACGATGAATTTGCATGATATTGTTTGTAATGCGATTTCTGATCATTTCGAGAAAATCGGTATTTCTTTTAAATTTCCCCAAATGTCGGCAGCATCCAATAACAAGAGTGCATTTGAAGATATGATGGCAGCATTTGAAAGAGTATATCCTGATAAAGGATATCTCCTTGTAGTAGATGAGCTTCTTGATTATCTGCGGACCCGTAAAGATCATGAGCTCATCCTCGATCTCAATTTTCTTCGTGAGATAGGCGAAGTCTGTAAAAATCTTCGATTTCGGTTTATTGCAGGAGTTCAAGAGGCGATTTTTGAATCACCGCGCTTTAGTTTCGCTGCTGATAGTCTTCACAGAGTTAAAGATAGATTTGAGCAGGTAATTATTGCGCGCAATGATGTCAAATTTGTCGTTGCTGAACGTCTATTGAAGAAAAATGCTGAGCAGCAACATCTTGTGCGTGAACATCTTGAAAAATTCAGTAAATTTTTTAGCTCTTTAAGTGAGCGAATGGAAGAATTT